>DASXLG010000190.1 GCA_036496425.1 Terriglobia bacterium
ACGGCATTGTTCAACCGCTAAGGAAAAGCGGGAAGGAACCACAAGAAGCACAAAAGGCACCAGAAAGTCGCGGCTTTCTTGTGCCTTTTGTGCTTCTTGTGGTTGCTTCCATTCTTCGTGCTAAGATGCCGGAACTCTCAGTCCAAGATGTCCAGTAAGAAACAGCTCCTTTTTCCTCTTCTATTCACCGCAGGACTCGCCGGTCTTGGGCTCCTCGCTCCCATTCGTGAAAACCCGAAAGCGCTTTGGGCTTTTCTTGGCACGGCGCTGGTGCTGGCGGGATGGAACATCGCACTCGGGGCCACGCTTCGCGCCGGCCGCAAACTCGCAATCGAGGTCGTCATCCGAAAACAACATTACGTGCAGGCATGCGCGCAGGCGTGTGTCCTGCTCTACTGGGGCTGGTACTGGCAGCCCGTTTCCAATTTCGCGCCTTTCATTCTGGCGCAGCTGCTTTTCGCCTACGCCTTCGACATGCTGTTCTGCTGGTCGCGGCGCGACAGCTATGTTCTGGGCTTTGCACCCTTTCCGATCATTTTCAGCATCAACCTGTTTCTGTGGTTCAAACCGGACTGGTTCTATCTGCAGTTCGCAATGGTGGCGCTCGGCATCGCCGCGAAGGAACTGATCCGCTGGAACAAGGAAGGACGGCCGGCGCACATCTTCAATCCTTCATCGTTTCCGCTGGCTGTGTTTTCGGTTGTGCTGCTGGCGACGGGAACGAGCGGCATCACATTGGGCCAGGAGATTGCGACGACGCAGTTCTATCCTCCTCACATGTATCTGTGGTTGTTTCTGATCGGCCTGCCCGGGCAGCTTCTGTTCGGCGTCACGTCCATGACGATGTCGGCCGTTATCACGACCTATTTATTCGGCCTTCTCTATCACGCTTCGACGGGAATCTACTTCTTCTACGACTCCTATATTCCGATCGGTGTCTTCCTCGGTATGCTTCTGCTCTTCACCGACCCGTCGACATCACCGCGTACGGAATTGGGACGGATTGTTTTCGGTTCTTTGTATGGCCTGGGCACGGTGCTGGCGTATCAACTGCTCGGCAGCGCCGGCATGCCGACGTTCTATGACAAACTGCTCCCTGTTCCGATTTTGAATCTATCGATCATCGCCATCGACCGTGCCGCGCGCTCGGGCATCCTCCGGAGATTCGACCCTGCGGCGATCGGCCGCGCGCCCACTCCGTATGCGCGCAACCTCGCCTACGTTTCGGTCTGGGCTGCGGCTTTCGCCGTCATGAGCGCCGCGCAGGGAGTTGGGGACAGTCATCCCGGGCAATGGCTGCCGTTCTGGCGGCAGGCCTGTAAAGAAGGGCGCTCTTTCGCATGTCCGTATCTTGCGGATCTCGAGTCCAGCTTCTGCGATCGCGGATCGGGCTGGGCATGCAATGAGGCGGGCCTGCTCTATATGAGCCTGGCCCAGTCTGGCGAAGATCTCCGCCGGACGGATCCCGCCGGCGCGGCCGAGCCGTTCATGCGTGGATGCGATCTGAACTCCCCGCCTGCATGCCGCAACCTCGTGGAATTGAAGAGCGGTGAAAACGGCTTCACGACCGCACCGCCGAAACTCGACGACTACCCCATCATCCTGAGAGGAAGCAAAGGGCCGGTCCGCGAACGGGATGCCCCCGCCTTATATGCGCTCGCCTGCCGCGAAGGCTGGCAGGCCGCATGCCGGCTCAGCGGTCAATGATTCATCTGTGCTGAGCGAATAACCACCCCACGAGCCCCGGCTCCCTGAAGACGCGGTCCCAAATGTCATGTCCCATGCCTGAATACTCGGTATAACGCGGATGACCGCCTTCGCCGCGAATGTCTTCAATCATTTTCTGGATTTCCAATAT
Source organism: Terriglobia bacterium (assembly GCA_036496425.1). Lineage (NCBI taxonomy): Bacteria > Pseudomonadati > Acidobacteriota > Terriglobia > Terriglobia bacterium. The sequence goes on from DASXLG010000190.1 coordinate 1,859, forward strand.
GCGCGGATCATTGCTGCCGTGAAACGCCCATATGGGGAGAGCGGAAATGCTCTTTGCGGAGCCGGGTCCTGTGCCGGCGCTGGATACAAACACCGCCGCGGCAAATGTGCGGGGATGAGACTTCACCAGCTCCCATGCCGCGGCTCCGCCGATGGACTGCCCGAGGACATAAATCCGGTTCGGATCGATAGGAAACGCGGTTTTGAGGGCATCGATCACATTAAGCACAATTTGAACATCGGACCATCGGCCTTCGCTTTGAGGAACCAGAATAAAGGCAGGATGGCGCGCCACATTATCCGGCGTAGTCCAAAGATGCGTGCCGGGAACCTGATCCCCCTGGATCTGCCGGAGGTTATCGGCGCCAGAGCCGCCGGCTCCATGCAGCCAGAGAATCAGGGGATACGGTTTCGGCTTTTTGTATTTCGGAGGAATGAACAGGCGATACCGCAGCGTTACTCCACCCTGGTTGTAGACCCTCGCGGCAAAACCATCTACCGGTTCCTGGCTCATCGCCGGCAAAGCAACACATATAATCGCAAGGATCAGCAATACCAGCCGGTTCATGCGAGATTTATATCGCAGGCACATCCTCCCCTGACATTGCAGATTTACCGGTTCTCGTTCTGGCACTCGTCGCATAATACAACCGGTCGCCGTAAGGCGGAGGATTCAGGTTTCGATCTTTGGAGGAATTCAGCCTTGTTTTTTTGGATCTATAACTATCCAGCATCGGAAATTGGCGCATTGTTCGCCTTTGTATTCGTCGGCATAACGTATCTTGGAATTTTCCTGTTCCAGCGTTTCTTTCACTCCCGGGTTCATGGCAAGCGGAGTATCAACGATATGGTCGGCCTGGCTCTGTCGAGCCTTTCGGTTTTGTATGGCTTGCTGCTCGGGCTGATCGCGGTCGCAGCCTATCAGAATTATTCGTCCGTCAGCGATCTCGTGACGAAGGAGGCTTCCAGCCTCGCGGCGCTGTACAGCGATCTCGAAGGTTATCCGCAACCGATCCGCAGCAGATTGCAGGGCGAGCTTCGCGACTATACGCGATATGTGATCGACGAGAGCTGGCCGGAGCAGCAGCGCGGCATGGTGCCTTCCGAAACCGCTCACCGCACGGCGATTTTTGTCAACGACATCCTGTCCTTCGAGCCTTCGGACAAAAGAAGCGAAACGATCGTGCACACGGAAGCGCTGCGGCAGCTCAATAACATGCTGGAGCTGCAGCGGAACCGGCTCGCCAATGTGACTTCGGGGCTTCCCGGCATCCTGTGGGCGGTGGTTGCGATCGGGGCCATGCTGAGCATCCTTCTGATCGTGATACTCGACCTCGAAGTGCAAGTCAACCTGCTGCTTGGTGGAGTCTTATCCTGTTTCCTGGGCCTGACCATTTTTCTCATTGCCGAGATGGACAATCCTTTCAGGGGCGGGTTCAGCGTGGGCGCGGACCCGTTTCAGCTCGTCTTCGACACAGTCATTAAACCCAATGAGACCGTCAACAAATCCATGGCGACATTGATCTCAAGCCTGAAGAATCTCGGTTCACCGAAGGTCGAAGGCAAAGACCCCGTCGCCGGGAAAGAGGTTCCAGGCCTGTATTTCGGGACCACCAGGCTGAACAACTCCTTCGACATTGTGGATGATGTCGTCAAACAATTCGGAGGCACCGCCAGCATTTTCGTGAAGTCGGGCGACGAATATGTGCGCGTCGCCACCAACGTCAAGAAAGATGACGGCTCACGCGCGATCGGAACGAGCCTCGATCCCAATGGTCCGGCGATCGCAAGAATCCGAAACGGCGAGGCCTTCTATGGAGAAGCGACGATCCTGGACAAGCCGTACGTTACCGGCTATGAGCCCATCCGGGATGCTTCGGGTAACGTCATCGGCATTTACTATACGGGGTATATGAAGCAGTAAGACCATTGGATCATTGCACCATTGCAAGTTTCTTCATTGCTTCAGGTTGAATAAATGAAAAAACGTCGAAGTGATGCAATTGTGCGGTTTGAGCACCTGACCGATTGGGTGATGCGCGGTGGGATTCGTTTCGAGCACTCTAGCCACAGGAGATATTCATGACAACAGCGTGGCAGCAGTTTTCGAATGAGCTATCTGAAATCATCACTTCGGCCGGCAAGTCGATCGTTGCGGTCGATGCACGGTCCGGCCATACATCGAGCGGGATCGTCTGGCGGCGGGACGCAATCCTGACCGCAGCGCATGCCGTACGGCATGAAAACAATATCGGAATTATCTTTGGGCCCGGGCAGTCTGCCGTGGCGCGCCTTGCCGGCAGAGATCGAGGAACGGACATCGCGTTGCTCAAGCTCGATCAGGAAATCGATATGCAGCCTGCGGCGTGCGGGAGCACCGAATCGCTGGCGGTAGGTGCCCTGGGAGTTGCCATCGGCCGCACCCGCCGGGGAAACATCGTGGCCAGCAGCGGCATCATCAGCGGCCTGATGGGCGAATGGCGGGCTCGCGGAACGCAGATCGATCAATTCATTCGTCCGGACTTGAATCTGTATCCCGGTTTTTCGGGAGGCGCGCTTCTGGACCCGGCCGGCGCGATCCTCGGGTTGAATACCAGCGGCCTGCTGCGCGGCCGGCCGATCACGATACCGTCGTCGACGCTTTTGAGAATTGCCGAAGAACTGGCCGCATCCGGACACGTTGCGAAGCCGTATGTCGGATTGGTCATGCAGCCCGTCCAGATTCCCGAATCCCTGCAGAAGAAGGCAGGCGTGGACAACCAGACCGGTCTGCTGGTGATGCATGTCGAGCCGGCAGGCCCTGCCGATCAGGCCGGGGTTTTGCTTGGCGATCTCCTCGTTGCGATGGATGGTCACGGCTTCAGCGAATTGAGCGATCTGTCGGAGTCACTGAGCGGGAAAGCTGCCGGACAGGAAGTTCAGGTTTCTTTGATACGCGGCGGACAACCGCTGCAGCTGTCGATTCGCATCGGTAATCGTCCGACGCGATAATCCTATGGTGGATCTGTGGATCATGGCGCCCTCGCCGGCCCGTCAGGATTCACTCGCGAAATGTTTTCGGAGTGAATCCGGCGTTCGTGTCATGGGCACGGCGGTGACTTTTCCAGTCCTTAAATCTCTAATCGGAGAGACGCCGGCCGATATGGCGCTCATCGAGTTGGCTGAGATGCAATCGGCGAGTGCCCGGGAGTGGCTGATTGAACTGATGGAACTGATGCCACTGGTTCTGCTCAGCCCTGAACCGGAACCGGCGATATTCAACAGAATCCGGAAGACGGGGCCGGGCGGTCTGCTGCGATCGGCGGCATCCTGTGAACAGATTGTTTACGCCGTGAAGTCGGTTGCCTCCGGTTTGACTGTGTTTGATAGTGCGGCGGCGCTGGAACCTTCGAGCGATGAAGTATTGAGCGAAGAGTTGACGCCGCGGGAAGCAGAGGTTCTCCGGCTGCTGGCCGACGGGTCAGGCAATAAAGACATCGCGTCCAGGCTGGGCATTTCCGAACACACGATCAAGTTTCACATCCGGTCGATCCTGGGAAAACTCGGGGCCGCGTCGCGCACGGATGCTGTCGCGCGGGGGCTGAGAAGCGGACTCATCGAGCTTTGAACCATGCTGAAACCCCTTATCTGGCGTTGGTTTCAGCGGAAGCAAGGACGCACAGGTATGGTCCAGGCGATATTCCCCTCCGTTTTCAAGGAGGGGTGTCCGAGCGATCAGATCGTTAGAACGCGAGGACGGGGTGGTTGGGAGAAGGTCGCGAAGCCTCATGGATGCCCGCGTCGCGCACCTTATTTTTGTTGGAGTTTACCAACCACCCCGTCTGCGCCGCTGCGGAACGGGATCTTTTTATGAGTGGCGCAGCCACCCCTCCTTGAAAACGGAGGGGAATGGGCTTGGCCCCATCAACCTCCATCCTCGAGGAGGGGAAATACTGCCTTGTTCATTTTTCTCCTGCCCCCTGTCAACAGATCGGCCTCATGCTGGGTCATTACGTCGAGGAGAGCATGTCGTCCGCAACGGTTCTGAAGATGCCGCCACAGTCGGTCCCATGGATTGAAGAGATCTTTCGCGAGCACTATCAACTCGTTTACCGCACCGCCTGTGTCATCACCGGGAGTCCCGACGATGCGGAGGATGTGCTGCAGACAATCTTCCTGAGATTGCTTAAGCACGGCGTTCCGCCAAATCTGAAAGAACCCAAGGCGTACTTCTACAGTGCGGCGGTGAAGGTGTCGTTGAATGTACTGCGTGCCCGCCGGCGGCACATCCTGACGGCCGATCCCGATGTGTTCGAGACTCCCCCGCGCTCCGGCAACTCCGATATCGACGATTCACTCCGCACGCAGATCTATCAAGCCATCGAAAGCCTTTCACCCCGTACCGTCGAGATTCTGATGCTGAGGTACGTTGAAGACCTGACGGAACCGCAAATCGCGAAAATGCTGGGAAGATCTCGCGGCACCATCGCCGTGACCTTGTTCCGTGCGATCGCTCGTTTGCGAAAGTTGCTGCGGTCATCCGGAGAAAACGTATGAAACGAGACGAAGAGAAAGTCGCGAAAATGCTAAAAGAGGCGTTGCCCTCGGATGAGCGCATGGAATTGGCGCGGGCACGTGTCTTAGAGGGCCTCCGTTCCGCGAGCGCTTCAGGACAAGTTCCGAATAATGACGTCTCCAAATACACTCCAAACAGGCTCTATTGGGGTATCGCCATAGCTGCTCTGGTTCTCCTGTCGATACCGCTCGCCCGGCGATCTGTCACAAATAGAAATGTCTATGCAATGGTCGAGAATGAAGACGGCCCGCGATACCGTGTTGCCGCCGGCCAGATTGTCGCCACGGATGTGTGGACGCGCCTGACGGTCACGCTTCCGGATGGATCTCGTATGGAAATGCGACCGCAGTCGCAACTCTCGGTGAATGGCGCGGCCGACGGCTTACGAGTTCAGTTGGACAGGGGCGGCATCATCGTAAATGCGGCCACGCAGCGGGCCGGACATTTGTACGTGGATACAAAAGATGTGACGGTTTCGGTGGTGGGCACCGTGTTTCTGGTTGCTGCCGAGGAGCCAGGGTCACGCGTCGGTGTTCTTGAAGGCAAGGTGCAGGTGAAGCAGGGCGGATTGACGAAAATGTTGCTGCCACCGGAACAGATGGTGACGAATCCGCTGATGGAATTGCCATCACTGCGTGAACAAATCGCCTGGAGCCGCTATGCAAAGGAGCATCTGGCTTTGCTGCAGCTTTACGCCGCACCGGTCGTTGCAAAGCAAGTCGAAAAACCTGTGGAGATCGCGCAGGCGCAGGAGCCACCGAAACCGGCGCAGTCGAATCCGCCGACTCCGGCCTCGGTCCGCCCTCAATTCGAAGTGGCGTCGGTCAAACGCAACAACAGTGGAAGCCGATCCGGAGGTCTTCGCGGCGGTATCGGAAGATATAGCGTAACGAATTTACCGTTGAGCGTCCTCATACAGGTTGCTTATAACGTGCGCGATTTCCAGATTGTCGGAGCTCCGGCATGGGTCAACTTGGAACGTTACGACATCGCAGCCACAGGTGAGGGTAACCTGGACAACAACCAGATCAGCGGCCCGATGGTACAGGCTCTCATCGCAGAACGGTTCAAGCTAGTCATGCACGGAGAAACAAGAGATTTACCCGTTTATTTCCTGACCATCGCCAAGAGCGGATCCAAGCTGAAAGCAAGTCAATGCCTGCCAAGAGAACCGAACACGCCCGCTCCGCCCAACCAACCGCGGTCGACGTTCTGCGGCTCCATAACAATCTCCGGCGCCAGTCTGGAGGCCAGCACCCAGATGCAGAAGCTCGCCGATGCTCTTTCGGGAGTTCTGCAGCGCAAAGTGCTCGACAGGACCGGTCTCACGGGCGACTTCGATATGAAACTCAGATGGACGCCGGACCTCAGCACTCCTGTGAATGCGGATGCGGCGCCGCCCGATGGCGGCCCCTCCATCTTTACGGCCATCGAAGAACAACTGGGCCTGAAACTCGAATCGGGCAAAGCCCCGATCGACGTTCTCGTTATCGACCACATCGATCACGCATCGGACAACTGAGAACGGATACAATTCTGGGTGGATGTGCGGACGCGTCTACCAAACCTACACGGAAGAAGAACTCTATTTTCAGTACCTCAATAAACGTCCGCTAATTCCGCTTCAGCTCACGCCGGTATATAACCTCTGCCCCACCCAGGACTCGCCGGTCTTGCGAATCGTCGAGGGGGAGCGCCGGTTCGAACAGATGCGCTGGCAGCTCGTGTCCAACCGCGAGCCCGCGTTCAACACGAAGTTATCGACGATCAATGCCAAGAGCGAGACGGCGTTCGACAGTCCGTTGTTTGGCGAACTCATCATCCGCCGGCGCTGCATCGTTCCGATCAGCGGTTTTTTTGAATGGAAGGCGGATGGCCGGAAGAAGCGTCCGTTCAAGATTCAACTTCAGAATGGCGCCATCATGAGCGTCGCCGGCATCTGGGACACCTGGCGGCCCGGCACGCCTCTGGAGCGCCGGTCGTTCTCGATACTGACGACCGCCGCAAATCGCTTCATGAGGGAGATTCACGACCGGATGCCGGTAATCCTCGACCAGAAGGTCCTCGACGACTGGCTGAATCCGGAAACGCACGAACCGCAGGAATTAAAGACACTCATGAAACCCTGTCCCGATGAGTGGCTCGCGGCGTCGGAGGTTTCGGCGCTGGTCAATTCGCCGCAGAACAACTCGCCGGAACTGCTGGAGCCGGCCTCCTCGACGGATGAACCCGATCGCGAACAGGGCCACCTGTTTGAGGATTGAAATAAGTCGAATCGAGCAACACTCCCCTCCGTTTTCAAGGAGGGGTGGACGCGCGATGAATAAAAGTCGCGAAGCATCCTTAGCCGCGCGGACGGGGTGGTTATCCACGAACCGCGAAGCGCTCCTTATTGTTGATGGAAGTTACTAACCGCCCCGTCTGCGCCGCTAAGGCACGGGGCCATTATTTGAGGGCGCAGCCACCCCGCCTTGGAAAGGCGGGGAATGTTAGTCGATTCAACTTGTGTAACACCACGTTAGAATTAAACAATGCACGACAGGATCTACGACAGCGTCTGTGAAATCATCGGCGGCACTCCGGTCATTCGATTGAAACGAATTCCGGAAAAGGACTCGGCCGAAATACTCGTAAAACTCGAATCCATGAATCCGGGCGGAAGCGTGAAAGACCGCATCGGATTAAGCATGATCGAGGCCGCCGAACGGGAAGGCCGTCTCAAACCCGGCGGCACAATCGTGGAAGCGACCAGCGGAAATACCGGAATCGGCCTGGCCATGGTATGCGCCGCCAAGGGCTATAAGGCGATCCTGACGATGCCCGACGATGTGAACATCGAGCGGGTGGCTCTGCTGAGAGCTT
>DASXLG010000191.1 GCA_036496425.1 Terriglobia bacterium
CCACCAATGGGGTGGCAACGGCGAACCTGGAATACCGGCGGGTAGGCAACGAGGGCGGCGCATGGCCCGGCACTTTCGCCGATATCCGTTCGGCGTACCAATTCCTTCTACAAAACTCAGAACGGCATAAGTTGGACACGAGCAGAGTCATCGTGATGGGCCATTCCGCAGGAGGCCAGCTTGCGCTCTGCCTTGCGGCTCACGAACCGAGGCTTACGCGCGTGGTGTCGCTCGCCGGAGTCGTAGACCTGCAGCGCGCATACAAACTTCACCTCAGCAACGACGCAGTCGTCGAATTTCTTCATGGCACCCCCAGCGAAGTTCCCGATCATTACCGCGAGGCCGATCCCGCTGAGCTTTCCATTCCGCATGCTCGGCAGTGGCTGATCCACGGCTCCGCGGATGACACTGTTCCGGTAGATTTCAGCCGCGATTATGTGTCTGCCAAGAAGAAGCGTTCCGGCAAACAGAAGGAAGACGCGCACCTGCTGGAGATTTCAGGGGCGGGACATTTCGACCTGATTGATCCTCGAAGCTCAGCGTGGAAGCAGGTTGAGGAGGCGGTGCTTGCATTGGCTGCGGCATAGTATTCGCTATCATTGACACCTCCCGCAACGCCTCAATACGATTCTCGGTTCACAGAAGGTCCTATGCCGAAACATTCCCCGCGCCGTCTCTCCATTCTCACTCTTAGCGTTGTTACTCTTGCTTTGGTCGCAGCATCCACACCTGTTCCGCAGGCGGATTCGGCTCGCTATCTCAACGACATCAAATCGCTCGCCGCTCCGGACATGGAGGGCCGAGGCGCCGGGACCAAGGGCCTGACGCGAGCCGAGCACCTGATTGAGAAGAGATACAAGGAATTGGGGCTGCAACCGGCCGGAGTGAATAGCTACGCACAGCCGTTCACCGTGGTCACCGGTGCCCGGCTCAAATCAGATAATCGTCTCGCGGTGAAGTCACCGGATTCCTCGAAAGAGCTGAAGATCAATCAAGACTTCGTCCCGTTCAGCTTTTCGTCTTCAGGCGAGGTCACCGGGCCCGTCGTTTTTGCAGGATACGGCGCGACTGCCGATGAATTTCACTATGACGACTATGGGGGGCTCGACGTCAACGACAAGATCGTCGTCGTGCTTCGATACGAACCAAGTGGTTTTGCCGAAAAGAGCGGCAATCATGGACTCACGCAGCACTCGCAACTCATCAGCAAAGCCATCAACGCGCGTAATCACGGCGCCAAGGCAATCGTCGTAATCAATGGAAAACTAGGCGACGGTGAAGAGGATTCGCTGACGCGCTTCGGCAGCGTGAGCGGGCGGGAAAATGTCGGTGCGGTCAGGGTCCAAGTGAAGAACGCCGTCGCGGAATCATGGTTTCAGACTGCCGGCAAGTCTTTGAAGGATGTGCAGGAACAGATCAATTCGTCCACCAAGCCCGCCTCCCTCGCGTTTCCGGATACGCTTCACCTGATGCTGCATATCGACATTGAAACTACGCGCGCCACAGTCAACAACGTTCTGGCTTGGCTGCCGGGCCAGTCGGATGAATACGTCATCATCGGAGCTCACTACGATCATCTTGGCCGCGGCAATTTCGATTCGCTAGCGCCATCACAAATCGGCCAGATTCATCCCGGAGCCGATGACAATGCCAGCGGAACAGCGGGAGTTCTCGAGCTAGCGCGGCTGCTCGCTCCGCAGCGCAGCTTATTCAAGCGCAGCATCCTGTTTATGGATTTTGCAGGTGAAGAACTCGGATTGCTGGGCTCGGCGGCGTGGGTTCAGAATCCGACGCGCCCGCTGGCGAAAGCCATTGCCATGCTCAACATGGACATGATCAGACGCATCAAGGATGACAAGGTTTACATCGGCGGCGTGGGGACCGGCTCCACTCTCAAGGCCGCGCTTGAGCAAGCTCAGAAAGAAGCCCCGTTTAAAATCGAATACTCTGCCGGTGGATATTCCTCGAGCGACCACACGTCGTTTGTGTCGAAGAAGATTCCGGTGCTGTTCTTCTTCTCCGGCCTTCACTCGGATTACCACAAGCCGTCCGACACCTGGGACAAAATCGATTCCGCCTCGGCCGCGCGCCTGCTGGACCTGGTCGGCAACGTAGCAGTGCAACTGGCGAACTCCCCCGATGTGCCAGCGTTCCAAGTTGTTGCGGAGAACAAGCCATCTGGAGGCGGAGGAGGATACGGTCCGTACTTCGGATCGATTCCGGACTTTGGCCAAACCGAAAATGGAGTGAAGTTCTCCGATGTGAAGCCGAATTCGCCAGCGGCCAAGGCGGGATTGAAAGCCGGCGACATCCTGACGCAGTTCGGAGATAAGCCCATCAAGAACCTGTACGACTTCACCGACGCATTGCGCCGCAGCAAGGTGGGAGACGTTGTCGAAGTAAAGGTGCTGCGCGATGGTCAGACGCTCACCGTCAACGTGAAGCTCGAACAGCGAAAATAGATGTGGCGGATTATCCGCGGCAGACGATCGGGCGCCCGCGCCATAATTCCAGAATCCCTTATAATCGTCGATCACAGAGAGGACGCCTTTGCCCTTCGACGACCTTCGCCAGTGGATTGCGGCGCTTGACCGCGCCGGCCAACTGAAGCGCATCCAAACTGAAGCCAATCCCATTCTTGAGATCGCCGAAATCACAGATCGCGTTTCCAAGGGCCGCGACGGCCAAGGTTCTCGCGGAGGCTCCGCGCTACTATTCCAGAATCTGAAGGGTCATCCCGGCTCGCAGTTGCTGATTAATCAATTCGGTTCCGATGCTCGGATGAAGCTCGCCCTCGGCGTGAATTCCTTCGATGAAATCGCGAGCCGCTTGCGCATGTTCCTGGACGTGAAATCCCCACAAGGCTTTCTCGACAAGCTCAAAATGCTTCCCCTGTTGACCGAAGCTGGCAAGTTTTTTCCGCGGATGGTGCCGACCGGGCCGTGCAAGGAAGTGATTCAGCGCGACACCTTCTCGCTCTTGGATTTTCCAATTTTGCAGTGTTGGCCTAAAGATGCCGGACGCTTCATCACTCTGCCCTGCGTGACCACGCGCGATCCGAGATCGGGGAAGCGCAATCTCGGCATGTACCGCATGCAGGTGTACGACGAGCACACGGCGGGAATGCATTGGCAGAGACAAAAAGTCGCGGCGGAACATGCGCGCGAGCGCATGCGGGCTTCCGTCGACGGGAAGTCGGCGGCGGTCGATATCATGGCCCGCTCTTCCGGTGGCAGTGTTCTCGCCGAAGGCGACCGTCCATCGGGAAAAATGGAGGTCGCGGTCGCGATTGGCACGGAGCCGGCAGTAACTTTTTCTGCCATTGTGCCCGCGCCGCCCGACATCGAGGAATACCTGATCGCCGGCTTTCTGCGGGGTGCGCCTGTTGATCTCGTGAAATGTGAAACCGTCGATCTCGAGGTTCCCGCAGCCAGCGAAATTGTATTGGAGGGCTACGTCAATCTCGACGAACTCCGCAGCGAA
>DASXLG010000192.1 GCA_036496425.1 Terriglobia bacterium
AGGAACCACAAGAAGCACAAAAGGCACAAGCAAGATGGTATAAAGTTCCCATGAAGAACCTGCTGTTCATAGCGGCGATGATCATTTTGCTGGCGCAACCGGGCCGTGCCGAGCTCCTGGAAAAGACAAAGAAGGTTGGGACGACCACCGTCCACTACAAGGTTGTTCTGCCGAATGGCTACGATCCCGCAAAAGCCTATCCGGCTATTCTTGCGTTCGGCGGCGGCCCCCAGACCATGAATACGGTCGACAGTGTTTTAAGCCGGAACTTCCGTGCAGAGGCGGAAAAGCGCGGATACATCGTTATCGCGCCCGCGGCTCCGGACGACCAATTGTTCTTTGAGGACGGGGCACTGATCTTTCCGACCTTCCTTAAATCGATCCTGTTGGATTACAAAATCGAGAACAACAAGTTCCATATCGCCGGACCGTCCAACGGCGGGATCGCTGCATTCCATATCGCCGCTGCCAACCCGCAGTACTTCATATCCGTTACCGCCTTCCCGGGTTATATGTGGCAGCCGAGCCAGGCGAAGCTGCAGGCTATTTCGAAGATGTGCGTATTCATGTACGTCGGCGAACTTGACGAATATATGTGGCACGGCGAGATGCAGAAGGAAGCGGAATTCCTCCGTTCGAAAGGCACCGTTGCGCGCTACACCGTCGAAAAGGGGCAGCCGCATCGTCTGGAAACGCTCGCCGGCGCGAACGCCACCCGCTTGTTCGAAGGGTTCGAAGAGACAAAAAAAGGCTGCAACAGATAGCCGCGCGTCTGGAGAAGAATACTTATTGAAAGTTGCATCATTTCGCGAAGCGCGAGCCCGACAGGGCGAAGCCTCAAGTGAGGTTTCTGCATTTCAAATTTGAAATGCAGAAACTTCGAATGATGCAACCTCCAAATAACCAGCCCAATTAGTGTTCGTGATGGAAGTCGCGCTCTCGGTGTTTGTCCCAGTGGTGATCGTGTTCGATCCGGCCGCGTTCACCGTTCCAATAGCCCTGAAAGTATCGGCCGCCTTCATAATGGGGCCCAACCCAGCGGGCACCGCCGTATGGAGCACGGGTCCAATAACCTTGATGCCACTTGTAGTGGCTTCCCACGGGATACCAATAGCCTTCGACCCATGTGTAGTCCGGACCCGGACGCACCGGGACGACAGCTACCCGTGGCGCCGGAGGCGGCCCGATCCGGATTCCAAAGGATACTTGGGCGCCAAATACGGGCACGCTGGTGACAAGCATGACAGCCATCAATGTCGTCAGTAAGAAAGTTTTCATAAAGAAAGTTTTCATAAGGATTACGATCGCAAGCACTCAGCCAAAGGGCCGTTTCCGCCGGCAGGCTTTTATTTCAATGAGTTAGGGTAAATCTGGTCTTACATTACACAACGCAAGAGGCGGCCATGCCGGTAACTTTTCCCAGAAACCACCGTACCTTTATATTGGAGCCATCCAGATCCGGAGCGGAGAAAAGCAGGCGCCTATGGTCCATCGAAAGGCTGCAATCGTGTTCACGATCCTTCTCGGCGGGATTCTTGCCGAAGTGCTCCCTGCTGCGCAACAAACCGATCGTACGGTTTTTGTGCCGGTTAATGTCATCGGTGACGCCAATGCCGCAGTCACCGGACTGAAGCCGGAGAACTTTCAATTGTTCGAGGACAACAAGGAACAGAAGATTACGTCCTTCTCTCCCGAAAACGCTCCTTTAAGTGTGTCGATCATTCTGGGAGCCGGCGCGATGGTGCGCTCGGACCGCGTATCCGAGAAGATCATGGAGTCGGTAGACGCGTTCAAGAAGACGGGCAATCGCGCGAATGAGTATTTCGTCGATCCGTACCCCAGTACCGGCGTGGAAGATGCGATTGCGCGAGGTCTCGACAAACTGGCGGGCGCCAAGAACCGGCGTAAGGTTCTCGTCATGTTCATCGATAACTTCGATACTCCCGCCAATCCGGAGCAAGGGGCGCTCGAATCCGCGATGAAGCAGGATATTCCGATTTACTTCATGTTCATCAAGAACCAGTTTTTCCGCTTCTCCGGCACGCCGACAACAGCGGAAGATACCGGCGCCTATCCGATCTCATGGATGAATGTGTTTGAAAATGTCGCCTCGGACACCGGCGGCCGCGTCATCAACGCTGAACCCATGGGCAACCTGCAGGATGAATCCGTCAAACTCGCGGATGAACTCAAGAATCAATATGTGCTGGGGTTCACACCGAGCTCAGATGCCAGGACTGACAAGTGGCGAAATCTGAAAGTGACCGTCAAGGGCGTTTCCGGCCAGCAGAAAGCTGTCGTGCGGTTCAAGAAGCGCTACTTCGCATTCAGGTAACGACGACCGGCTGTTCAAATCTTCCAGTCTGGTGTTGCGACATACGACCGATTGATGTCTGAAACCGTGCGTGTGCCGCAGTTGCCCATAGCGAGTTTCAATTCTCCTTGAAGTGCGCCGCTGTACGTTTCACTGTTCCGTCCTGTCGTGTTGTCCACTGTAAGTAAGACACCGGTTGAGCCTGCGGCTTCGACACGCCGCAAGAGTTTTTCACATGGGTCCCATTTACTTGCGCCGCGCGATCGAAGAATCGTTGTGTCTCATGGCGGGGATTCTTGTATCTTCGATGTCAAATGTCAAACGGGAAGGGAAGGAACCCCAAGAAGCACAAAAGACACAAGAAAGTCCGGTCTTTCTTGTGTCTTTTGTGCTTCCTGGGGTTCCTTCCCCTGCTGTGTGCCGCTTGCCGGAGCCACGCCATGCCGGAAAAAAGTTTCTGGGCCGGGACTGTAGAACTCGCTCCGGGCGTCCATCTGCCGTTTCAGATGTATCTGGACCTGGAGGGGAAGAAGGCCGGCTATTTTCTGGTGGGCGAAGAGAAGACGCCGATCCCCGAAGTGGAATCCGCTCCCTCCCAGGTCGCGTTGAAGTTCTCCGAGTACGGCGCAGAAATGCACGGCGATTGGAACGGCGGTGGCCTGACAGGCGACTACATGCGGATCCGGTCGACCGGAACGAAGTCGTTCAAATTCACAGCCGCCCCGGAACGCCAACCTCAGCCGGCCGAGCGTGTGGACATTGCACCGGCAGGGAACTATCAGGTCGATGAAACTACGGTCGCCAGGCTTTGGAAAAAGGACGGTGGCGCCTACGGAACTTTCATCGCTACCGACGGCGACTATGGGCTCCTCGCGGGACGGCTCGCCGGACGCGGCGTTCAGTTCAACCGGTTTACCGGATGGCAGGCGATTTCGATCATTCTCGGACCTGCGTGGAACGGAACGTTGCAGGGAAAGTATTATGCCGCCGCGAATGATAAGCCTCAGGAACTGGTCTTGCGCCCTCGCTCCGACCTTAATTTAGAGCTGCCTGCGGCCCAGCAGACCGTGATGAAAGACTCCGGCGCGGGATTTTCCTTCTCTGGTGTTTCACTCGACGGGGCCACGGTTCGAAACACCGATGAGCGTTTCAAGGGTAAAGCGCTCATCCTCGACATCATGGGAACCTGGTGTCATAACTGTCTCGACGAGGCGCCTTTGCTCGAGCAGCTTCAGCGGGAATACGGCAAAGACGGTCTGGAAATTGTCGGACTCTCTTTCGAGATCAATGCCGATCCCGTGCTCGCAAAGAAAAATCTTCAGCTCTTCAAAGATCGCTTCGGCCTGACCTATACCCTCCTGTTCTGCGGAAGTCTCGACGACGAGAACGTGAAAGCGAAGATCCAAGGCCAGCTGGAGCACTTTTTTGCGTACCCCACAACGGTCTTTCTCGATAAGAGTCATCAGGTTCAGTTCATACACAGCGGATTCAACGGACCGGGAACTGGAGACCGGTTTCAGGCCCAGCAGGGGGAATTTCGCGACCTTGTAAACAAGCTGGGCTTGTATAATGTCGCGGCAGAGTCCAAACCAATAAAGTGAGAATACAAATGATGAAGCGCATTTTAGTTCTGGCATCGGCCGCAGCCCTGCTCGCTGCGGTTACGTTCCTGGCTCAGGGGCGAGGACAGGGGCCGCAACGCCAGGCGCCGGATCCGGCTGTCACGAACGATCAGCTCTTGAACACGGCGAAAGCGCCGGAGAACTGGCTCATGTACGGTGGTTCATACATGAACCAGCGGTACAGCCTGCTGAATCAGATCACGCCGGCGAACGTGAAAGATCTCGAGCTGAAGTGGGTATTTCAATCGCGCTCGCTCGAAAAGCACGAAGTCACGCCGCTTGTCGTGAATGGCGTGATGTACACGATCCAGAGCCCGAACGATATCGTGGCGTTGGACGCCGTCACCGGCAAGACGATCTGGAACTACTCGCACAAGCCGGATAAGGCCGCCCACAATTGCTGCGGGAATTTGACACGCGGCCTCGCCATCCTCGGCGACAAGTTGTTTCTCGCGGCCTATGACGCGCGCATGATCGCAATTGACGCCAAGACCGGCAAAGAGCTGTGGAACACCGAAGCCGCCGATCCGAAGCAGGGTTACGCGTTCACGGTTGCGCCGCTTGTCATCAAGGACAAAGTCATCGCCGGCACGGCAGGTGGTGAGTTCGGCGTCCGCGGTTTCATCGCTGCGTGGGATGTGAATACCGGCAAGGAAGTGTGGCGCTTCAACACCATTCCCGGACCCGGCGAGCCCGGCCATGAAACATGGAGCGGCGACTCCTGGATGCACGGCGGCGCGCCGATATGGGTTACCGGTTCCTATGATCCGGATTTGAACCTCACTTATTGGGGCACCGGAAACCCCGGTCCCGATTGGGATGGCGATGCGCGGCTCGGCGATAATTTGTACAGCTGTTCCGTCATCGCGCTGAATCCCGACACCGGAAAGCTTCAGTGGCATTACCAGTTTTCTCCGCACAACGAATTCGATTGGGACTCCACGCAGACGCCTGTTCTGGCCGACATCGAATGGCAGGGACGGAACCGCAAAGTGATGCTGTGGGCCAATCGCAGCGGCATGTACTATGTTCTCGACCGGATCAGCGGCGAATTCATGAAAGGCCAGCCCTTCGTCAAGACAAACTGGGCGACAGGTTTCGATCGGGCAGGCCGGCCGATCTTTGCTCCGGGGATTGTGCCCACCAAACAAGGGACACTGGTTTACCCCGGTAATCAGGGAGGTACGAACTGGTATCCGCCGTCATTCAGCCCCCGCACCGGTCTTTTCTATATTCCGGCATGGGAAAACAGCTCGAGCACATACGTCAAAGGCGAAGCACCGCCGGAGTTTCATGATGGCCAGACTTTTTCGGGCCCGTTCCCGAAGGGCGGCGCCACCGGCGAGGACGAGTACTCGGCTGTACGCGCGATCGATCCGAAGACGGGTGAAAAGAAGTGGGATTTCCGCCAGCCCGTGCGGCAAACCGAGGCCGGCATTCTCACGACGGCTTCCGATCTTTTGTTCAGCGGCGCGCGGGACGGCACGTTCTACGCGCTCGACGCCCGCGACGGGAAACTCCTGTGGCAGACCAGCCTTGGACCATCCGTCGCCGCCGGGCCGATGTCCTACTCTGTGAACGGCAAGCAATACCTCACCATCATGGTGGGCAGTTCGCTGTTCACGTTCGGTTTGCGACAATAGACAATCAAAGAGGGACGAAACCACAAGAGCGCAAAACGCACATGTCCTCTTGTGCCTCTTGTGGTTTCGTCCCCTTTGCTCATAGACTTGGCGGCATGAAAACCATCAGCCGCCGGAACCTTCTTCAATCTCTTCCGTTCTTCGCAATTGCACCACGTTTCCTGAGCCAAACCTCGAAGCCTGTCGTGTCCGTGAAGGCGCTCAACTACTTCGCGCTCGAAGTGTCGGACATGAAACGGTCTCTCGACTTCTATCAGGGGCTGTTCGGCATGCCCGTGCAGCTCCACCGCGACGGGGGTGTGCTGCTGCGCATCGGCAACGGTCCGCAGTTCATGTCGCTGATGCCGGCTGGTTCGAACCCGCCGCGGATTGTTCCGAACGTGGGCATGAGCGTCGGGAACTTCAATGCGGATCGGATTGTTGCAACCTTGCTCGAGCATGGTGTGACGAAAGCGCAGGCTTCCGATCCCGGTCTCAGCGGTGGCCCGATGAAGGTCCGCATCAAGATGCGTGATCGCACGCAGGAAGTTTACCTCGGCGATCCGGATGGCCTCGTTCTGCAATTGCAGGATACGAGCTTTTGCGGAGGCAGCGGACCATTGGGAAACATGTGCCTCGCCAAGCCGGAGCCTTCGCCAAAGCAGGGGCTCATGGCCGTCAAAAATCTCAGCCACTTCACGATCAACTCTTCCGACGGCAACCGGTCGAATGCATTTTATCGCGAAGTGTTCGGCCTGCCGGACCGGTCGAAGCAGGGCGCGGCCGTCGGTCTCGGCGTGGGGCCCGGCGTGATGTTCCTGATGTTTGCCGGCGGCGGTGGCGGCCGCGGCGGCGCGCCTGCGGCACCGAAACCTGCAAGCATCAACCACGTCTGTATGAACATGGAGAACTTCGTGCCCGACGCGGTGATGAAGACGCTGGCGTCATACGGAATCCCGCAGCGGGAAAATCCTCAAGGGCCGGTCGGTCCGCTGAAATCCTATATCAGTCTCCGCATGGAAAACCGCGGCGGCGCGCCGGGCGGCACACCCGAACTCTATTTCACGGACCCCGACGGGCTGCTCCTTCAGCTTCAGGATGTCACTTACTGTGGCGGCGCCGGCTTTCTGGGGAACGTCTGCGTGGGTTGACCTATAGGGTGGGCGTGTGGCTGCCGGGTATCAATGATGACTATTCGCCACAAAAGGCACATAAGGAAAATGGGGACGTCTCCCTATTTCCGCGAATTACAACGGAAATAGGGAGACGTCCCCATTTTCCTTTCTACCAGATCTGGACGTGATTCTCCGGCGGCAACCACATCGGCTGTCCCTGCTTCACTCCAAAAGCCTCATAGAAGTCCGCTATGTTGGATAACGGGCCGACCACGCGCCACTTTGCGGGGGCATGGACGTCGCTCAGCAGGTTGCGCTGGGTGAGTTCAGGGCGCCGCTGCTCCATCCAACCCAGGGCGTAGCCCAGGAAGTAGCGTTGAACGGGCGTAAGTCCGCCGATCTTTTCGCCCTTCTTGTATTGATCGGTTTTCTTGAAGGCATCCAGGCCGAGCAGAATTCCGCCGTAGTCCGCGATGTTTTCGCCGAGGCTGGCCTTACCGTTGATGTGCAATCCGGGCAGCGGTTCGTACGCATTGAACTGTTTCACCATCACTTCGGCCCGCTGCTGAAATTCCTTTGTGTCTTCTTTGGTCCACCATTTGGAAAGATTTCCGGCAGCATCGTACTGGCGGCCTTCGTCGTCGAAGCCGTGAGTCATCTCGTGGCCGATCGTCGAACCTCCGGCATAACCGTAGACGACAGCGTCGTCGACGTCGGAATCCTTCACTCCGGGAATCTCGAACGCAGCTGCCGGCAGGACGATCTCGTTATTGGACGGATTGTAATACGCGTTATAGGTCTGGGGCGTCATCGTCCATTCGGTGCGATCGACGGGTTTGCCGAACTTCGAGAGCATGTCGTCGAATTCCCACCGCGAAATAGCCATCATGTTGTCGGCATAGGATGATTTGCCGATCGTCAGGCCCGAGTAGTCCTTCCACTTGTCGGGATATCCGACCTTCTTTGTGATCGATGCCAGTTTCTGATGGGCTTTGGCTTTCGTCTCGGGGCTCATCCATTCCACCCGGTCGATGCGGTCGCTGTATGCCGCGCGGATTGCTTCGACAAGATCCGAGTAACGCTTCTTCTCGGATTCCGGGAAATACGCCTTCACGAAGATACGGCCAACGACCATTCCCATCGGACCGTTTTCCGCATCGAGGATGCGCTTCCAGCGCGGCCGCGGCTCTTTCTGTCCCGAGAGGACGCGATGGTAGAAGTTGAAATCCTCGGCGTCGATATCTTTGCTGAGGAATGGCGAGTACTCGCTGACCAGGTGGAAGCGGAGATAGTCCTTCAAAACAGGCGCTGGCGTCTTCTTCAGCAGCGCTTCAACTCCGCTGAAGAATTCGGGCTGGCCGACGACGACATACGATGCCTGCAGATTCCAGGCTGCGAGCCGATCGTTCCACGCGATCGAAGGCGTGTGCTTCTGGGTCACCTCGGCCGGCGTCATCTTGTTGTAGTTACGCACCGGGTCGCGCAGGTCTTCGAGTTTGCGCGAGACTTTGGCGAGCGCCGTCTCGAATTCCATGATCTTCGCGGCGTTTGCCTTTGCCGTCGGCTCGTCCTCGCCAATCAGCTTGAGCATGTTTCCAAGGTGCGTGACGTACTCGGTGCGGTTTTTCGCGACGGCGGGATCCGGGTTGAAGTAGTAGTCCCGATCCGGCAAACCGAGGCCGCCCTGCTGCAGGTGGACGGACATCACGTCGCTTTGTTTTTCGTCCTGACCGACGTAGAAGCCGAAGAAGGCGTCGATCCCCAATCGCTGAAGCGAAAACGCTTCATTGATCGCGTCCTGCGTGTTGGCAATGGTGTCGATCTTATCGAGCTCCGCTTTGAGGGGCATCAACCGCAATTGTTCGGCCTTGCCTTCATCCATCGCGGTGGTCCAGAAGTCGCCGATCTTCTGCTCGTCGGTGCCGGGGGCGGCAGTGGCCTTCACGGAGTTTTCATTAATGGTGCGAAGCTGGACGTACAGGTCGTCGCGAACGAGATTGCCGATACCCCATGCGGATTCCGTCGCGGGAATCGGATTCTTCTTCAGCCATCCACCGTTAGCGTACTGGAAGAAGTCATCGCCTGGATTGACCGACGTGTCCATGTTGGCGGCAAGAAAGTCCGGCTTCGGCGCCGCCGGCTGCGGTTGAGACTGAGGTTTGCTGCAGCTCGCGACCAGCAGGGCGGCAAGAAGTGCAACGCGTATCTTCTGTTTCATATTCACCCAAAAATGGGGACAGATCACTCACATGTTTCGTTTCGAAACAGAGTGAGTGATCTGTCCCCGCTTTTGTTCCTTTTTGTTACTTTTGCTCGGGGAACAGGCTGACTCTCACGAAGTCGCCGGTATTGAGATACTTCTTCGCGGCATCCTGAATGGTGGCGGCATCGAGACTCTTGTAGAGTTCGGGCGCATTCCAGACGCCGGCGATATCTTCGCCGTACTGAATCTTGCCGACGAGCTGGCTCAACAGGTAGCCGTTCTCCTTGCTGTTCGTCTCGAACTCGCGGAGCAGCGCTTCCTTCTCGTCCGCGACTTGCTTGGCCGTCGGTCCTTGAGTTTTGAGCTTGTCGATTTCCGTGAAGACCTGTTTTACCAGTTCATCGGTTCGCTGCGGATCCGAGCCGAACTGGATCGCGAGCTCATACTCCGTACGCGGGTACTTATCCGTTGAAGCGCTTGCGCTGATGCTGTATGTTCCGCCGAGTTCTTCGCGGATGCTTTCCAGCAATCTGGTCTGCAGGATCTGCGACATCGCGCGTATCGCCGTTCGGTGTGCCGGATCGAAGTCGAATGGTCCGGTGAACACGATGGCCGTCTGGCTCTTCGGCTCGATACCTTTTTCAACCCGTTTTTCGATAACGCCGGCCGGCAGCTTTACACCGACGTCCTTGAATGCGTGGGTCTGATTCAGCGAAGGCAGGCTTGCGATGTAGCGCTCGACCAGCGGCTTCATGGTTGCCAGGTCGAAGCTTCCGACGAAGACAAAGGTGAATCCGCTGGCATCGGCGAAGCGTTCCTTGTAGAAGGCCAGAGATTTGTCGAGGTTCCACTTATCGACGTCGGTTGCCTTGGGCATCTGCCGGCGTGGATGGTTTCCTCCGAGGATCGTGTTCAACGTGTCAGCGAATGCGTATCCGGGCGCGGCGGTCTGATTCGCGAGGGCGATTCGCGCCTGATTCGACTGGACGGTAAATGCGTCGGCGTCGGCCCTCGGCTTCATGAAC
The DNA here is from genome assembly GCA_036496425.1 of Terriglobia bacterium. Classification (NCBI taxonomy): domain Bacteria; kingdom Pseudomonadati; phylum Acidobacteriota; class Terriglobia; species Terriglobia bacterium. The sequence goes on from DASXLG010000192.1 coordinate 9,902, forward strand.
CGCAGGTACGCCAGCTGGAACATGGTTTCGAGATCTTTGCGGGACGCGTTGCCGCTGAAACCTTCGGTCGTTTCACCGATGAACGCGCCGGCCGACGCAACCTTGCCGGTCAGAGCCTTCGACAGATCGACGCGGTTGAACGGGCCGACTCCACCTGCGCTGACAAGCTGTACCGCAGTGCTGGCCGGAATGAAATCGGCGTCGCTCGCCAGCGACGTGCCGCCGGGTCTGGTCGCGCGAAAAAGGATTTCATCCTCGCGGAAGTTCGTCGGTTTGAGAATGACCTTCACGCCATTCGATAGGTCCCATTCCGTAATACCGAGAGCGCCCAGCGTCATGGTTTTTGTAACCGTTCCTGGCGACGGAAGCGGATCGAGCAGCGCGGCCGTGCTCACCGTATCGACATAGGCTTTGATGTCTTTGCCGCCGGCGCCTTTTATCACTGCAGCAATCTTCGCTTCGTCGGGAAGGGCAACACCTGTTTTTTCCGGAGCCGTGACCGTGACGATGCGGTTGGTGTCCGTGAACCACTGTTTCGCGATGGCGTTGACTTCGGCTAGCGTGATCTGCGGAACGAATTGCAGATGCAAGGCCTGCTCGCGTTCCGCCCCGGGCAGAGGCTCCGCGGTCAGGAAATTCCGGATGTACTCATCCGCGCGATCGTTCGACTCTCTGTTCTGGTCTTCGATAACCATGCGCTCGTAGGCGCGGAGCACGTCCGTCTTCTCACGGTCCAGTTCGGTTTGCGTGAATCCGAACCGCTCGACCCGATCGACTTCGGTGAGCACGGCTTCGAGTCCTTTCTCGATGCCATCGTCTTTTACCCGGGCCCCGAGATCGGCTTCGTCCTTGGTCTTCGCTACGAACGGACTGCGATCGACGGATGCCGCCAGGAACGGCGCTCCCGGTTTCTGCGTGATTTCCGCGAAGCGTTCATCCAGCATGCCGGTGAAAAGTCCATCGACGATGTCCTGGCGGTAGACGCCGACCGTGCCTTCCTGCCGGTGGGGCAGGATATTTTCAATTTCGACGCTGGTCGAAGTCAGTTCTTTATCCGACAAGATTGCATAAACAGAACCCTTGCGGTCCGGCACATCGAATGTCGGCCGCGCTTTCGGCGAGGTGGAAGCCGGAATCGCGTTGAAGTGATTCTTGATGAGATTTTCGACCGCGCCTTTGTCGAAGTCGCCGACGGCAACAACCGCCATGAGTTCGGGCCTGTACCAGTCTTTATAGAACCTCTTCAGCATGTCGACTTTGGCGTTCTGAATGATCTCCGTCTTGCCGATCGGCAGCCGGTCCGCGTAGCGCGAGTCTTTCAGAACGATCGGCAGCAGCTTGTCCTGAATGCGGGCGCCCGCGCCGCGCCGGAGCCGCCACTCTTCCATAATGACCGGGCGTTCTTTCTCGACCTCAACCGGGTCGAAGCTGACGTTGTGCGCCCAGTCTTCGAGAACCTGGATGGCTTTGTCCATGGTTTCCGGCTTGTCGGTCGGAACCTGCAGCATGTAAACGGTCTCATCGAAGCTCGTATAGGCGTTGAGGTCCGCGCCGAACCGCATTCCCAGAGATTCGATGAAGGAAATGATGTCGTTTTTGGGGAAATGTGAGGTGCCGTTGAAGGCCATGTGCTCGATGAAATGAGCGAGGCCCTGCTGATCGTCATCTTCGAGGACGGAGCCGGCCTTGACAACAAGGCGCAATTCCGCGCGTTTTTCCGGCTTTTTGTTGGCGCGAACGTAGTACGTGACGCCATTCGACAGGTGCCCGATGCTGATTGTGGGATCTACCGGAATAGGCTGGTTCAGGTCCGCCTGAGGCGCCGCGCTGAATCCGGCGGCGACGGCGAGACTGGCGAGACAAAGAACGATCAGAGGTAAGTATTTGCGGTTGGTCATTAGGCTATAAGACCACAAAAATCCGGAGGGGTCACAAAAAACTTTGGCCATCGCGTGTTTCTTGTGATTTGCGGCCTTAAAAGGGTATGAACATTCACAAAACTCAATGGGGGACAACCATGGCGAGACTGCTGCGCGTAGTGTCTTTGGGCTTCTGATCGCCTCACTGCTTTAGATCCATTCGCTGATTGCGCAACAGGGCGCAACGTTATGAAGATGGCTGCTCTCGATTACAAGAAGTTGCTCCCCGAACTGACAGCAGGTGCCGGATCTCCGCTCCGCCGACGGCGAGGCCGCTCCGGATCAACCCGTCTGCGCCGATGAGAACACCGGTGGGAGTCGAGATGCAGTCGTAGGCTTCGGAGACTTCGAATTCGCGTTGAAGCAGAACGCGGGCTGCGTCGAATCCCTTGAATTTGGCCAGATTGTCTTTCACGGCTCCACGGCTGATGATCGCGACATTCGGCGCATTCTCCGCCTGGCGGATCCAGGCGGGTAGCTCAGCCGCAACAGCGACGCATGATTCACAATACGGACTGGAGAAGATCAGCAGGATGTCCTTTCCTTCCTCCTGCAGCGATTGCAGTGTCTTCATCTCACCGTTCAGGGAGCTCAGTGCAAATTCCGGCGCCGGCGTTTCCATCGGGAGTCCGATTCCCATTGCGGGGGCTTTTTCCGGTGCGGGAGGTTGCGCGGCGGTTTCCACTTCGTCTGCATCCGCTTCCTCCGGTGATTCTTTCGCGCGGCTGTCGGGCTTGGCATGATCAATCACATAAAAGAAGCAGAACAACGCGCCGCAGGCGGCCAGGATCGCCGCTCTGCGCTGGTTGCCTTCCAACGATGCGGCCCACGTCCACAACGCCGGTCCCGCATGACCGCGTCCCGCGCTCACCACCCAGGCGCCGCACACTGCCAGTACGCCATTGCGAATCAAGGTAGATGAGCCTATCGGCGCTGAATGCAATTGGCCGAAACATCCGCAATCGGGTTTACGGCCTCGCCACAGCGCGATAGCGGCGGCTATCGTAAATATTGTTAAAAGGATCATCGACCCCCAGGCGCCGTACCAGGCGGTGGAGGCGGGAATCAACGCGGCCGCGATAAGCAATTCAAGAACTGGAAGGAACTTCGCTACAGGAGAGGCGAAGCGCGAGGGCAGGCCGAAATCAGGTAAGACCTCGCGCAATCCGGCGGGATTCACGATCTTGGCCGCGCCGGCGAAGAGAAACACCGCTGCCAGTAGGAGCCGGACAGCGATAAAACCTGCCGACATCACCAGTGCATTTTATATAACACTTCGGCTACCCGCGCGGGAAATCTGCAGATGATTTGACCTCGACGATCTGTTGGGTGTGGCGGCTGCAGTGGCTGCCGAGCAAAATCAGCCATTGGTGGCAATCGAGCGGCCCGAAGAAAGGATGAGCAACCGACCGTTGACGGAAATCTGCAGGTGCTGTCTCCAGAATCTTTGCGATCTGTCCGGGGCCGGCGACGAGACGCTCCAGAGAATCCCGCATTGATGTTCCCGTCGGGTGCGTCGGTTCGGGGGCCTGCGCCTTCCTGGATCGATCCACTAACTTGCCGCGGAGCGTTTCATCCTCGATCTTGCCGGCGGGTGAACCCGCCATGTCCGCCGGAGATACAAGCAGCTGGTCGATTCTGCCGATGACCCGCTCCTGCACCCGCGCGAGATGCTCGACAACTCCGGCCACGGACCAGCCGCCGGAAGCCGGTTTGAAATTCGCTTGAGCCTCCGAGAATCCCGCGACGGCTTCATTCAACGCGCTATAGGCCTGATCTATTTTCCCCAGTACTTCTGTCTTTTCATGTGTCGAATACATCAGATCTCCTTATTCAGCTGTGCGCTCCCTGGGTTTGCGGCGGGTTTCGCGAGCGCACCAGGGTGAGAACGACGGATCCGATCGCTCCGCCAATCACAAGAGAGGCAACGACCCAGAAGGCGGCGGTGAATAATGGAAGCGTGATGTAACCGGCAAATGCACTCGGTCCCTCGAGTCCGTTGAAACGAGGTTCCTCCCAATTCAAAAGGCGCGCGAGCCAATATGTGGGCAGGACCAGGGCGCGCGTCCATAGGGCATAAACGGCGACCAGTTTGATGAGCATCCAATACGGCCGCGGCTTTCCGGCGAATCCCACCTGGAGTCCGAAGTAAATCGGACCAAGCACGGTTATCAGAGCTACTGCGCTAAGCAAGTTGCTTACACGGATCGGAGCTCCCGCCCGTTCCACGATCACTCTCAAGACCACAACAATTGCCGCGGCCGCGCACGGCCACTTTAGAATGCCCTTCACTCAGAACGCCGTTTTGGCCGCATCGCCGAGGATCGTGTCCCGATAAACAGGCAGAGACCAGCCGGCCTTTTCCAGTTCGTCGAGATCCTTCCGGACGCGGCTCTCATAGGTCTTCCTGTTACCGTACAGTTTCTGCAACTGGTCCCTGGAGAAGACATTTTCGTAGCCGGCAAGGCCGCACATCTGAGCTGGAGCACCTTGTCCATGGGCGGCCACCCAGGCGCTGGGATTCGGGATCGGCGGATTCGCGGCTTCGTTGCGAACGGTGAACTTTGCGGCGGGCACGTCCACGTAGGGATTCCGGATGCCGCCTTTCGCGTTTCCGTTTTCGTCGACGGCGATGACAGAGCGGCCGTCGACGGTCTCGGTCATGATGCGCGGGGCTCGCGGCGGAACCTTCCCTTTATCCACCCAGTCGAGGAGCGCGCGGAGCGCAACAGACATATAGGCCTGTTCTGGAAACTGGCTGATCGGGTTGCGGCAGGGATCGGGCTTGAAGCGGACGCTATCGCGGCTGTCGACATGCGCCATCCCCGCGAATTCGTAGATCCGGAATTGATCGCCCGGTTTGTCGCCGTCCGGCCGCTTGCTGACGTTGCCGCCGAAGACTTCGGTCATGGTTGGAACCTCGATCAGAGGAACATCGACGGCGCGGACCGTGGCGCCCGTCGACATCGGTAGAAAGCCGTCGTAGATGCGCTCCATGTCAGGCGTTCGAAACACCATGTGCGCCGGCAAATAGGCGACCAGGATGGCTGCAGTGGCCGATGTTCCCAGAAGGACCATCTTCCTTATGGCGAGTCCCGCAAAGGGAGTGCCGGTTTTCTTCTGTTTGATGAGGGCGCCCGCTTGAGCCAGGATCTCGGAGACCTGATCCGGGTCGACTTTGAGGTCCTTGTAACGCTCCTTGTTTTGTGCGAGCGGCTCCGTCAGGTTGGTCACGACCTCGATGGCCATATTCCCGGACGTCATCGTGTAATCCGAAGTGAATTCGAACATGTGCGCGGCGCCGCTGGGATGCATGGCCTCGACCTGTACAAGCCCGCTGAATTTCCGGTTGTTGGACGGCTTGCGGACCATGATTCGAGTCTTGTACGGCTTTCCATTCGCGGAGCCGGAAATGAAGTATTCGCGCGCTTCGTATCCATAGCGCGCGAGACCGCGTCCCTGTGGCAGTGAAGGAGTCGAATCGTAGATCGGGCCGGGTCCTGTAATTTCGGCGGAAACCGCGGGAATGGAAACCGCTGTAGGTTTGTCCGGCAGATTGACGGGTGGTCCGCCACGCTGTCCGCGCTGGGCCGCGGCTGGTGATGAGACAAGTAAACTGACCCCAGCCGTGAACGCGATCAAGGCCGCGAAATGAGTGCGTTTCATGGTTCTCCTCAGAAAGTGGTTCCGCCGCTGAGCGTGCTGCCGGGAACGGAATCGCAGGTCTTGTCGGCTGCGGGCAATACCACCTTGTTGGTCTCCGGATTAAGCGGACATTTGGCAATGGCCCCGACCCGCGATCCGAAATTACTGCCGTCGCGCAGCGGATTCAGCTTGACGCTGAACACGGTGCCTACTCCGAACGTCTTAGCCGTGATCCCTTGCTGCGCAACAGCGGCGGCTCCGGCCATTTCCGCTCCCCATTCGATGGGCTTTCCGTCGGCGCTCTTCAATATTCCCTTGCGGTCGGGGGCGATCAGATAGAAGTGCAATTCCGCATGGTTGGCCTGTGCAACGAACTGCTTGACCACTCCCGTCAACACCACCGTCTTTGTCTGATCGTACATGGCGAAAGAATGGTGCGATAACGCGGGCCTGACAGCCAGGGACGTGCATAAGAGCGTACCGGCGGCAATCCATATGAGTTTGGTTTTCATGGTTCTTTCCTTTATATGGCTATTTGAAAATGTCGAGTATTTCCTTCGGAAGAGCGCTGTCCTCCGGTTTGTCCCAGTCTTTCTCGAAATATGTCTCCCAGTTTTCAGCCCAGGGCCGGCCGTAATAATCGACAAAACGCGGGTCGGAGGGCGCCAGCTGCGTCGGCTTGCCATTGACATCCTTGATGTTGCTCAGGCATTCGACGTAGGAAAACCGCCGATTCGGATCGTCCATCGTGGCTCGCCGCGCAAAGCGATAGGTGGCGTGGACCGGCGCCACGAAGGCGTCCGGATCGTAAAAGGTCGTCTCGTGATCCAGTCCGATAAATTTGCCGGCGGCGTCGTAAGCGGGTTTGAAGGTTTCGACGGTTTCCATCTTGTCGCTGATCTCGAACATCGCGTGCGACAGTTGCCAGCCCTGAATATTCGCCGTCCAGGTGACCAGTGTCGTTCCATCCCAGAACGCGATCGATTCGCCCCACCATTGCGGGACCTTCTGGACATGTTCTTTCTGGCCGATCAGGAATTGCCGCAGAAAGTTATCCGCGATACCGGAAACGGTCTGCATCATATACGGCGTCATTGTGAGCTGGAAATTCCCAGCCTGTGAGGGCTGCGCCCACCAGCGAATGAATCCTTCGGGATAGCAGAAGGAGGCGCTCCACTGCGGAGCGTTCGTGACGGCCTCATGATAGATCGTTTGAACCATGCGTTTCTGGTATTCCGGAGTGAGCAGGGAAAGTACTGTCGGAGCCTGGCTCACCCCCCAGATCCATTCGGAGCCATGATCGGCTTGTTGGTCGCGCGAATAATATCCATCCCAGTCCGGCACCGTTGCTCTGGTGTAAACCGTCGGGCCGCCTTTTGCCTTCGCAGCGGCGAGCAAAGCCTCGTAATGTTCCTGGGCGGTCTTGTAGGAATAGGGGCTGAGGATGCTCTCGCGTTTTAAGTCCGCATTGCAGTCGCCCCACCCGGCGGAAGTAGGCGGATTGGGTCCGACCACTCCGTTGGACCATGCCTCTTCGAGGTCGCGCGGGATATTGCACCGGTAGTAGCGCTTGTCCAGCCAGTGTTCCTTGTCCTTGTAAAAGTTCTTCGAGGTGAACAGGTCTATTGCCAAAGGCTCGACTCCCGGCGGCGGTCCTTTGATTTCCCGCGTACGTCTTTGTCCCCCGCCTCTTTGGCCCTGCCCACCTCCTTGTGCCGCTGCGCCTCTTTGGCCTGGTGCCTGCTGAGCGAACGCCGCTGTCGATAGAACCGCGAACAGAACGGCGAAGAATGTAGCTTTAGTTCTCATCTGACCCTCTTGTAATGAAACATCAGTTGGTGCAGCTTGTAGCAAGCGTTTCCAGCGAAGTCAAGTTCACTTCGACATACTTCGGATCGCGATACAGCAGACCTCTGACCTCGACCTTTTGGTTTTGCCGGGAATCGGCCTTTAAAGGCGGACTCACGCTGACTAATTCCAGGACCTGTGCGCCCAGAGGCTTTGCCCGCGCGGCCTCGAGAGCTGCAGGAGTTGAGTCCTCCTCTTTCGTTGCCACGGGGTCGCTCGCGTTTGTCAAAATCCATTTGCTGTTCCGGGCAAGCGTCAAACAACCAACCGCCTGCACCAGTGAAAAATTTGCCGGGCCTGAAGCATCGGCGTCTTTCTTCACTCGTATGTCTTCGAGCGAAGCGATATCCGTTTTGAGTTCGCCGTTGCCCTCGGGGAACCCGTTTTGCTGAAGAATGTATGAAAGGATGTCGATTTTCACTTCGTCCTTCACGTTGCCCGAATTGCCCTGCGGCATCGTATCGCGAATCTTGGTAAAAAGTCCGGTCAGGTTGTCCTTCTCCCAATGGGTCAGAAACTCGGGTCCTTTGATAGCGGGCCCTCTTTCGGATCCGGTAAGGGCGAGATTGTGACATCGGGAACAGTCCATATCGAAGGCGGCCTTGCCGCGCAAAGCCTGGGCGGAGGTGAAGACGCCGTCCGAAAGGGAAGACCGCTGCGCTGCCGCGGGAAGCCCAAAGGCCAGAATTATTAAAATCAGTGTCGATATCGCGCCGGGTTTGCACAAAAAACCGATTTTCGACACGGTGTGTGAGCGACCCCCGGCCGCTTCGCGGCTGTCCCCCTGTATCAAGGGGACAGTAAATCCCGCAGAATGAACACGACCACTCTCTTCCTGATATAGGGGGAGAGCCGACGGAGCCGGCAGGGGGGCGCTCACGAGGACTTTTTGCGCCAAGCCCGATTTCGACCGCACTGCTCCCCCTACCTGCCTGACGCCGCTGCCGGCGCCGGAATCCCGTTCTTCGCCATCAAATCGCGAAGCAGTTCCGCGGCTGCCGCGTTCCCACCGCCGCCTCCGCGGCCTCCCGCCCCGCCACCTCCTCGGCGGCCGCCGGCTCCGCCGCCCTGAGCGATAGCGAGGGGCGTTCGCCCCTGTTTGTCTTTCCGGTCGAGCCGGGCGCCTTGATCCGCGGCGTATTGAATGATCGCCGTGGAACCGCGTTGAGCGGCATTGTGCAGGACGGTCTGGCCGTTGCTGTTGAAGGCGTTCAGGTCGACGCCATGCTCGACGAGCAGTTTGATGGCGTCCAGAGAGTTCGCGACCATTGCCGTCGTTGTATGGTCCTTGAGGGTAAGCGTTGGATCCGCTCCGCCATCGAGCAGCAGCCGCAGGACCGGCAGATCATTGCCCTTTGCCGCCCGCATCAGAGGCGTCGCTCCTTCACCCAGTGAGGTGTCACCGACAAGATTGTTATGCCGGCCGATGATCGGCTTCCGAAGTCTGAGGTTCGGGTTCGCGCCATTTGCGAGCAGCACTTTTACCATGCCGGCGGCGTCGATTTCATCGTGCAGCTTCGGATCCGGCCGCGTCATCATTCCGGCGGGCGTCCGCATATCGACTGCAGCATACAGCGCCGTCATTCCGCTACTGTCGGCCACATTGGGATCCGCTCCTTTATTCAACAGCAGGGAGGCGAGATCATAATGAAGATTAATGACCGCCAGCTGGAGCGCGGTTGTTCCATCGGCATCGGCCGCATTGAGGTCCGCTTTCAAATCGGCCAGCGCCGCCGCCGCTTCGGCGGCATTTTGACGGGCTGCATACATCAGGGCGGTCCAGCCGCCGTGGGGCAATATAAATACCGCCATGCCATTGGTTTGATATTTGTATTCGGGGAAGCTCAAGACCTTGGAATGAACGTTCATGGCGGCGCCGGCTGCAACCAGCGCCTGGACCGCCGCCGCATGATTCTCGCCGGCGGCCCACATCAGCGCCGTCTCGTCCTGCCATGTTTCCTTTGCATTGACTTCGGCGCCGTGGGCAATCAGAGCGTTCACCACGCCGGCATTGCCTGTCCGCGCCGCCGTCATCAGAACCGTTTCACCTTCCGGCAGCGCGGAGTTGGCATCGGCCCCCGCTTTGAGCAGCGCTTCGACCAGCGCCGCATTCCCATTGGTAGCGGCAAGTGAAATGGGCGTGACGCCATAGCGGTTTGCGGCCTTGACCTTCGCGCCTGCGCGAATCAACGACAGCGCGGTTTCGACGTCATCGTTGCGCGCGGCCCAATGAAGAGCCGTCATGCCGTCCGGTTCCTGACCGTTGACGTCGGGATGCTGCTTCAGCAGCGTCCGGACCAGCATCGTATTGCCCGACTTCACCGCCTCGATCAGATTTGGGTTGTTCCCCGAACCGGCGAAAAGGGGAACGAGCACAAGAAGCACAAGAAGCACAACAGACACCAGAAAGTAATGCCTCTTCATATTTCGACACGGCCGGTGCTGATGCCGAACTTGTCGATACCGCAGTCGAACTTGTCGGCCAGCGAAACCAGAAGATTGGCGAACGGCGTTTCCTTTGCGGCCTGAATGTGACGATTACCTTTCAGCTGACCCGCGGCGCCGCCAACCAGAAGCGTTGGGATGTTCAGGCGCGAATGGGTATCGCTTTCGCTCATCCCGCTGCCGTACAGGATCAGCGAATGATCGAGCAGTGAGCCATCTCCGTCAGGCGTCGATTGCAGCCTTTCCACGAACTTTGCGAACAGGGTTACGTGATACGTGTTGAGCTTGACCAGATTTGCCAGTTTGTCCGGATTGTTTCCGTGATGAGACATCGCGTGATGAGGCTCGTTCACTCCAATGTTGGGATAAACCCGCTGGCTGGCATCGCGCGATTTCATAAACGTCACGACGCGCGTGATGTTGGCCTCGTAGGCGACGGCGGCCAGGTCGTACATCAGCATGGCGTGCTCTTCGAAGGATTCGGGGATGCCGATCGGAGCGTCCGGCACGGTCACCTTGGCAGTTGCCTGCTTCTCCGCCTTTTGAATGCGCTCCTCAATCTCGCGGACGTGATCGAGATACTCGCTGAGCCGGGCGCGGTCTTTCGGTCCGAGCTTTTTCTGAAGATCCGCAGCATCTTCACGGACGGAATCGAGAATACTGCGATCCTCCTGCATCCTTTCCATCCGTTGCGCCCGGGTGCCCGGACGGCCGAACAGGCGTTCGAATACAAGCCGCGGATCGATTTCCATTGGAAGCGGCGTGGTCGGCGTCTTCCATGAAATCGTGTTCATGTAGGCGCAGCTGTATGCGGTGTCGCAGCCGCCGATCCAACCCGTGAAATCTTCAGTCGCCAATTCGAGGGAAGGGAGCGGCGTGTCCTGACCGATCTGGCCGGCAATAACCTGATCGATCGTGGTGCCCGCCCGGACATTTTCCGCGATCGTCTTGAATGGAATCGACCCGCTCAACCAGGCGGCAACCGTCACGGCATGGCCATCCAGCGGATCGCAAAGCTCGGAGACCAGAGTCATCGAATTTCGAAACGGTTCAAGCGGCTTCAGTATCGGCGTGAATTCGAAATCCGTCCCGGCCTTTGCCGGCGTCCAAAATCCCGGCCGCTCGCCCAGCGGAACAAAGACGGCTCCAAAACGCTTGAGCGGATTTGCGGCGGTTCTCGCGGTTGCGGTGAGGGCCGGGACCATCGATTCCAGAAACGGCAGCGCGATGGCGGCTCCCGCTCCTCTTAGCACTGCCCGTCGAGAGATATGTTTTTTCGTGGCGAACATGGAATGGCCTCCTTGTTTCAGTCTCCAGCAACGATTCTTTTCTGAAATGGCGTACTCTTCACGATTCCCAAAATCAGCGAAGAGAAACGGTAGTTCTGACGCGCGGAATCCCGGACGATGGCCCGCACCGACGGCATGTCGGAATAAGCCAGACCGCGGCCGAGCGCAAAGATCATCAATTTTTCCGTAAGCGTTCCCACAAACAAATCCGGTTGCCTCAGTAATGCCTTGCGCAGGGAAACGACTCCATCGACTTTGCTGCCGTCGAGAAGCTGTCCGGAGGCATCGATCGGCGTTCCCATCGTCCTGACGGTGTCGCCATCACGGTTGCGCCACGCGCCGACCGCGTCGAAGTTTTCCAGCGACAGCCCGATGGGGTCCATCAGCTTATGGCAATTGGCGCAGACCGGATTGGACCGGTGTTCCTCCATGCGCTCGCGCATCGTGAGAACTTTGCCTTCGCGCTGCGGGTTCTCATTCAGCGGAGGAACATTGGCCGGTGGCGCCGGGGGCGGAGCGCCGAGAAGATTATCCAGAATCCATTTGCCGCGAACCACAGGCGATGTGCGGTCCGTGTGCGAGGTCACCATCAGCACGGCTCCCTTGCCCAGGAGTCCGAAACGTGCTTCGTCGGTCAGTGTGACACGACGGAAATTGCTGCCGTAAACGTTTGGAATCTGATAATGCTTCGCGAGCCGTTCGTTCAGAAACGTGTAGTTTGCCGTCATCAGATCCAGAACGTTGCGGTCCTCGTGCACGATGCTGTCGAAGAACAGCGAGGTCTCGCGCTCGAGCGCCTGCCGCAGGTTGTCGTCGAAATCCGGAAATTCTTCCGAAAGCGGCTGCATGTTTTTCAGGTTGCGCAGGTACAGCCACTGGGCCGCGAAGTTGGTGGTGAGCGACTCGGCTTTGGGGTCCGCCAGCATCCGCCGGACTTGTTGCTCCAGCCCGGCCGGGCTGTGCAGCCGACCCATCGTTGCGTCCTTCAGCAATTGATCGTCTGGAATGCTGCTCCAGAGAAAAAAAGACAGCCGCGACGCCAGTTCCAGATCGCTGATGCGGTAAACGGTCCCGGGCGCAGCATCCGCAGGATCGGTTTCGATGTGAAAAACGAATTTCGGACTCGCCAGAATCCTTTGCAGCGAAGTCTGGATCGCCTTTTCAAAAGTTCCCGTCCGGCGGGAGGCATCATAAAACCCCATGAGCCGGCGGATATCCGTTTCTGTCAGATCGCCGCGATACGCGCGCCTGGCCAGAGTCGACACGATCTTCCGCGCGCACGGCTGCTCGCCGGCCTGGCTCGTGGGTCTGCAGACAAAGATTTTGCGGCGGCTCGGTGTGTCTCCCGGCCCGGTGGCGTCGAATGGACCCGTAACAGTGAAGGTTTCGAAATGCGGAAGGCCGGAGGTGTCGCGCGTATCCGTCGAGCTGCGGATAAAAGGCTCCAGGCGCGTCGGGTTATACGCCGCGGTTCGCTCGACGAAGGCAGCCGTGATCACGTGTGGTCCCGCTTTCAAAGGAATACGAATCCGGCCGCGTTCGTCGATCTCATCGCCGAGTTTGGTCATGTTCACCAGATTCGCATTGAAATCGGCTTCCCCACCCATCTTGAAGAGGTGAACGCGAACGCCATCGACGGTGTACTCGACTTCATGCTCGTATTCCAGTCCGCGCATGACGCCTAAATTCGTTCGAAACAGCCGGACCGTCAGGAGGTACTCGCCGTCGAGAGGCAGCGTCACTTTGGAGAGGATGCCTCCGACCGTCCCGATCGGCATGCCTTCCAGATGGACGTCCTGAGAAGCATCCTGCCGGATGCGGAAAGTCTCGCCGCTGGCCGCCGTATCGGGATCTCCGACCGCGAGAGCGCTGACGATCCCGGCCGCGCCCATGAAACGTTCCAGCAATACCGGAGAGACGCCCAAAACATCGCCGACGTTGTCAAAGCCATAGGCCGCATCGTCGGGCGGCAACAGGGACGCGGGATCGACTTCGAGCTCCAGCAAATCCCGAATCGCGTTGCCGTATTCGACACGATTGAGGCGATGCAAAAGCGGCCGTCCGGGATTGGGATTCGCGGCGGCGGCGCGATCGAGTTCTCCCGTCAGCCAGGACACCAGACTTTGCCGCGTTGCCGGATCGGGCTGTGGCGCCCCTTGCGGCGGCATCATCCCAACGCGCAATTTACGGACGGCTTTCTCCCAGGTCTCCGCTCCCGCAGCCACGCTGGTGAAATCCATTTTGTCGAGCATCAGCCCCGCCGTCCGGGTGCGCTGGTTGTGGCACGTAACGCAGTACTGATTCACGGCAGCGCGAGATTCCTCGACTCGTGGGGCAGACGTCGACTGACAAAGGGCTGTCATCGTCAGCCCTGAAAGAGCCAGAACAACGATCGAGAACGGTTTTCTCACGGGGGCCTCTGCGCTTACAGCTTGGGAATATCGTGTTGAACTCTACAATGAACGGCGGGGCAGGTCAAAGAGATTGCTCAGAGGATTCGTATTACGGATTCGCAGAACAACTTGATTGCAGCATAGTGTGTGACTGACCCCCTGCCGCCGCTTCGCGTCGGCTGTCCCTCTGTATCAGGGGGACAGCCGAAAGTAGCTGTTTGTCTAACTGTCCCCCTGTCAAGGGGGACAGCCGGCCGCACGGCCGGCAGGGGGTCGCTTACACCTCATGTTGAAATCGAGTTTTCTGGCTGAAACGCCGCGTATAGGATTCCTCTTACGAATTTTAACTTGACGATGAACGAACGGTGCGTTACAACCTCGCGCTATCAGTCGGAAACAATTCAACGTCCTACAATCACGGAGCAACCCCCATGCTGCAGACGAAGAGAGTCGGGTTCGGTTTTCTCATAATGGTGGCAATCGCGGTCACCGGCCATGCACAGACACTCGGCACGATTGCCGGGTTGGTCAAGGACGCGTCCGGCGCGGTTATACCCGGAGTCAGCGTGGAAGCCGCCAGTCCGGCGCTGATCGAAAAAATTCGATCGGCCGTCACGGACGAAAGAGGCCAATATGCCATCATCAATCTTGTACCGGGCACCTACAGCGTGACGTTCACGCTGCCGGGGTTCAACGCGCTCAAGCGCGAGAACGTCGACATTCTGGCCAACTTTACCGCGACGATCAACGCGGAGCTGAGAGTAGGCGGGGCTGCGGAAACGGTCACCGTTTCTGCGGAGGCGCCGTTGATCGACACCTCGGGCACGATCACCGACCGCGCCGTCACTCCGGACGTCATCAAGGCGATTCCCAACGGCGACACGATGTATCAGCTGGCGGCGATGATGCCGGGCGTCACCATCAGCGGCGGCCAGGACGTCGGCGGTTCGTCGGGCTCCCCGGTTGGCGCGCAGCTCAGCGCGCACGGCGGCACGGGCAACGATGAAGTGCAACTGCTGGACGGCGTGCGCATCGGCAATATGATGGGCGGCAGCCGCACACAGCAGACCTTGTCACCACTCCTGTACGACGAAGTGGACGTCCAGATCTCGGGCCAGGGCGGCGATGCGGTGTCCCTCGGTGTGACGAGCAACTCGATTCCGCGATCTGGCGGCAATGGCTTTTCGGGTACGGTTCTCGTGAACGGGTCGTCGCCGGCGCTGCAAAGCAACAATCTGACCACTCGGCTCCAGGCGCTGGGCTTGACGTCGGTGACGGCCATAAAGACGCTCTACGATTTCAACGGATCGTTCGGTGGACCCATCCTCAAAGACCGTTTGTGGTTCTACGGGACGGAGCGGTATCAGACAAACCAAACCTGGGCCGCCGGCGCTTATTATGACCAGAATCCGCTTCCGACGCCCACCAACCTTGTACGCGTTGCGACCCCACAGCAGGGGTACAACCCGAATTTCATATGGGACAACACCCTGCGATTGACTCTGGCAGTGACGCCAAAGCTGAAAGTGAACGGGTTCGGCGTTATGCAGCGCAAGTGGTGGCCATACTATCCCGGTAATCTCAGCTCCGCCGTCTCTCCCGAATCAGTGGAACAAGTGACGTGGCCGGGCCGCATGTATCAGGTCGCGGCGAACTACACCGCGTCGAGCCGTCTCATTGTCGAGGGCGGTTACAACTACCAGGACAGTTCCGACAAGTGGGCGCCGGAACCTTTTGCGAACAACTCCGCTGGCACGGCAGTACGGGTCACGGAGCAGGGCACCACGTTGACCACTGCGCAATTCGGCTTGCCTGCCGGCACGGTGATCGCGCCGGTTACCTATGGGCCCGTCGCTCCCAATGCCGTCGCAGACAACCCCATGCACATGTACGACGCCCGGGGGACCGCGAGCTACGTGACGGGCACGCACAATTTCAAGGTCGGCTTTGACTTGCAGCGGGGCTTCCGGGAGCAATATTGGTGGCCTTTAAGCAGCGGTGTGACCAACCCCATTGCCTACCGCACGCTCGGGTACGTGCTCAACCAGATCACGATTTATGCGCCGCCCGGCAGGTATAGGGGGAATCTGAACTACGATGCCGGCCTCTTCCTGCAAGATCGCTGGAAGATCAACCGCCTTTCGCTCACCGGCGCCTTCCGCCTCGATTTGCAGAAGGAGTCGTACAGTCCGACCACGCTCTCTCCATCACAATTCGTCCCCAACCGTCCGATTCAGATCATCCCCGGCGCGAATGTCGTGAATTGGAGGGATACCAATCCGCGGTTCGGCGCCGCATACGACCTTTTTGGTAACGGGAAGACGGCGCTGAGGGCATCGGCCGCGCGCGGCGTTGCCGGAGAAACGGTCGCGACCGCCAGCGCGCTCAATCCCGGCTCGGCCTTCGCGACGAACACCGCCAGGACTGTGGCGAACGGCGACGCCAGCAATTGCAACCTGTTAAATCCAAATGCGAACGGAAACTGCGGGCCATGGCAGACGCCGGCCTTTGGCAGTGCGACCGCGATCACGCAGGAGGATCCGGCCTTGCTGCACGGCTGGAATGTTCGTCCGTGGAACTGGGAGTTCTCGACCGGCGTGCAACAGCAGATTGCACGCAACGTGTCGGCCGGCATCACGTACTACCGCCGCGTCAATGGTGGTTTCACCCTCACACAGAACCTGGACCAGGCTGCGGTGGATTACACGTCGTACAATCTGACGGTGCCGACCGATTCGCGGATACCGTCGTCCGGACAAACGTTGACTTTCTATGACGTCAACCCCGGAACAACCTCTCTGGGGTTCTCGCCGCTGGCAACGAACAACTTGATCACCGCCGCCTCAAGATTCGGTAATCAGTTCCAGCATTACAATGGTTTCGACATCGTCGGAAGCATGCGGCAGGTTCACGGCGTGACCATGAGCGGCGGTATCACGTTTGGCCGGACGCTGACGGACAACTGCCAGATCGTGGCGAAGCTGCCGTACATTCTGGGGGCGAACCCGCTGCAATATTGTCACGCTCTCACCGGCGAGGTGCCGCAATACAAGTTGCTCGGGCAGTATACGCTGCCGTGGCAGAACGTCCGGTTCAGCGCCAACTACCAGAGTCTGCCCGGACCGTCCGAGCAGGCAACCGTCCTCTACACCCAGGCGCAGGTCACCAGCGCACTCGGCCGTCCAGCCACGGTGGCCGGCAACAAGTCGTTTAATACGATTAAGGCCGGCAGCGACTATGGCGATCGCCTGAACCAGGTCGATCTCCGGTTCAGCCGCATCTTCAAGTTCGGGGAAAGAGGCTCGCTGGATGCGAATTTCGACATCTATAACGCCTTCAACTCGGATGCCGCACTCGCGCAGAGCGCCACGTATTCCGGCACCAACGGCGGCGCGTGGCTCCTGCCCACGTCCGTCATCGTGGGCCGCCTCATTAAATTCGGCGGCCGCTGGGACTTTTAGCTCCTTTAAGAATATTGGATCATGCAATGATCCAATATTCTCAAAAGGGGAACCGGATGGTTCCCCTTTTGCCGCTTTACAGGGCGACGCGGATGATGGGATCACTCCAGCCGGTATAACCGTTCGGAGTGACGGCGCGGGCTTGAAAGACGTAGGTGGTGGCGGGAGTAAGACCGGCGATCGTCGTCGCAGATCTCACCTGGGCGATTGGCAGGGTCGTCCATGACGCCGGAGTGCCGCCGCCCGGAGGCACCACACCCCATTGCACGAGGTAGCGGACCGCGCCCGCAATTTTCACGAGTTTGGCCTTGATGACGCCGTGCTCGGGACCCGAAGTAAGCGAACGGAAGGCTTCGAAACCGGCGACTTCTTCGTCCTGGTAGACGTCGCAGCCTGGAAGCCGGGAACACAAAGATCGTGGCTGACGCGGTAAAGCGGCTTCCCATTGACGTCGAGGAACCGGCCGGCTTCCGGCTGGACGGAATCCGACCATGTACGGTTGCATTTTGGAATGCACGCGTACATTTGCGAATGTACGGAAACATTCGCAAATGTATGGATACATTGGCGAATGTAAGCCTGCAATCGGGAATACAGCGATACATTGGCGAATGCAGGGATACATCGGCGGATGTATGCTTACATTCGTGAATGCAGCAATACATCTGGAAATTTTAAAAAAACTCCCTGCCCGACCTTATATATAGGCTCTCAAAACTTCAGGAGCTAACCAATGTGCGGGATGGTTAATTTTGACTGGAGCGCCTGATATCCCTACTTTTAATCCGAATTGAGGTAACTCCCGCAAGGTCAAGTTCATAAAGGGGCCGCCAGAGCATCTTGTGCTGGCGCACGCCCGAATCATGTCCCGGGGAATCAGAAGTGCCGGCCTTGGAAACGGAAAAGTAGCATCGCTTCTAAGAATAAACCCTCGGGCGCCACGATAAGACGTGTCCCGTTATTTTCGCGGACGCTGCCTATCCTCGTAACCTGGCCAGAGATTGCAGTGCCAACCGGACGAGCTGGAGTATCGTAGCGCTTGGCCAATGCGCACCAACCGCCCCCTCATGCGGTTCGCAGCCGTAGCAAGCTCTGCTACTATTTTGTGGATACCGCGCCGGTTTCTGCACGGTACGGGGTGAAACATGGCAGACGATACGATCGATCTATTCAAGAACTACTTGCTGCTCGAGTCCGACGGCGAGGCGGTCACACTTCCCGGCGGCGGAGATTTCTGGGGGCAGTTGATGTCGGGTAATCCTGCGGACGCGGGCATTCGCCGGCTTATCGGCAGCGAACATGGGAGACTGTTCTCCGCGCTGGACATGGTCTCCGACTGGACAAACTGGGAGATGCACCCGGCAGGCGATGAGGTGCTGGTGATGCTGCAAGGCGCTGTGACATTCCGCTTCGAGGAAGCTGCGGGGCCACGCGAAATCGAGTTGGCTGCGGGCCGGGTGCTGATCGTGCCCAGGGGCGTGTGGCACACCGCTAAAGTACGTACACCGTCAAAGCTGCTGGCGATCACCGCTGGTCAAGGCACGCAGCACAGGCCCGCGTAGCGATGCACGTTTCGATCAGCGGGTATCCGGCCACCGTGCAGGACCGGCAAAGTCATAAAACACACGAAATAGATTGTCGTCCAGATCCGCGGCCGTGAACTCATGTAACCCCCACGGTTTCGACTCCGGCGCTGAGAGCAATTTCGACTGGCTCTTGCACCACAAGTCATAAAGCTCATTCACTTCTTCTTTGCTGTGGAGATTGAGCCAGATCAGCACCGGCCCGCGATTTGCATTCGACCGCCGTCTACGGGCCATGCTTCATATCACTGATGGTGAGTCAGTAGCAGGAACGCTGAGGAAATCAGGGATACCCGGGAATGTCAGAGTCTACGGTGACTTGATGTACGAAGGACCGGCACCGGCTGGTCTTAACGCGGAAATGTGGCGCGAGGTCCGCGCCCGCTTCATGCCCGAAGCGGGTCTACGCGCCACTCCGGAGGAGGCACGGGAATATCTGGACGAGTGCCAGGATACGCTCGCCGCTTTCTCTCAATATGAGGAAGCGGTCATCTGGCTCGACAATAGCCTCTCGAACCAGTTGATCCTTATCAAAGTGTGCTCGATTGGTTCAGCCGCCGGAATTCAGCTGGCGCAAAGCTGAGCCTCATCTGCATCGGGCGCTACCCCGCCCTGGATCACTTTCGCGGGCTTGGAGCACTGATGGCGAACCAACTGGCCTCGCTCGCCGACACGCGACTTCCCGTCGGTGAACTGCAGTATCGCATCGCGCAGACGGCATGGCATGCATTCACGTCGCCTGATCCCATGGACATTCAGCGCTTTATCGAGAACGATACTTCTGGGTTACCGTTTATTAACACGGCACTGCAACGTCATCTGGAACAGTTTCCCGCTGTCAACGGCGGTTTGTCCCGCACGGAGCCGCAGGCTCTTTCTGTCCTTCGGGAGCATGAGTCGCTCTCTGGCGGACAGCTTTTTGTCGCGGTACAGCGTCAGGAGGAGCAGGCCTTCATGGGAGAACACTCGTTCTACCGGCTGATGGCCGACTTGCACAACGCTCGTCATCCGCTCGTCAAGATATCCGACACGGCCCAGCAAGGTCGAGTAGACGTCAGGATCACAGAAACAGGACGAGACGTCATTGAGGGTCGCGCGGACCACATCCGCTTGAACGGCATCGATCGATGGCTCGGTGGCGTTCACCTTAAGGGTGAGAACGTCCCATGGCGCTGCGATCGCGCGTCTGAGCGGATTATCCATCGATAGCTCAAGCGGCCCGCGCTTCCCGGCGAAATTCGGAACCAAGAACACTTTCGGAGATCGCGAGATTGCTAAATAGGTCGCGCATCTAGAACAAAGAAATTGGATACCTGCGGCATCTCCGAAGCGTTCAACAAAAACTGGAAGAATAATCGATCGCCGAAAAATCAGAAAATCGTCTGTCCCGTTAGGACGTCCACGTTGAACCCGTCCGCGGACCCGGAATTGCCCCCTTTAGCGCCTATTTGCCTCCAATCGCGTTAATACCCGCCTGACAGAACTTCTCGTCATTCGCGGGCAGCGATCCGCCACAGCCGATCGCAGCTACAACTTTTCCGTCCTTAAGAATCGGCAACCCGCCCTGCCCAATTGTGATCTCCCATGCGCCCGCGGGAGGTGCAGTGAGCGTTACCGGAATGGGCTTGCCGGCAGCAATCGACTCCTGAGCTTCTCTGGTCGGCACACCCAGAAGCAACGCTGCACGTGCTTTGCCTTGCGAACTTGTGACCGCTCTGGCCGAGGCGCCATCCATTCTTTCAAAATAAACAAGATCGCCGTTGCCATCGACGATCGCGATCGCGACTTGTGCATTCGCAGCAACAGCAGCGGCCTCCGCTGCGGCTATCATCCTTTTCGCTGTCGCTGCATCGACCCCGACGGGTTTTGCGGGCGCGGCCTGACCGCGCCCGCCGCCTTGTGGAGCCTGAGCTGCAATTACGAAGGACACAAAAACAAACACGATCAGAATCGAACCGACCGGGACCAACCTCTGCATAGCATGCTCCTCTCTATGGGTGTGCATGAGCCTACTTAGAGGTGCACGGTTCGTCAACTCCGAAAGATCGCGATAATCAGGTGAATTCATACTGAAAGTTTCGCGACACGCCGTTCGTTTTTAGTGCAGGAGAAAGCTGAAAGACTCGTTGGACGCGATGTCGCGTGGTAGTTCCCCTTTAACGAAGAGCCGGGCAGGTGTGCCGCCCAGAAGCCTCAGTTCCGAACCATCGATTCGCAGCATCGTGCCTTCGCGTCTGCCTGGGACGGGAACGCCGGGGTTCGCGTGCGTGAACTCCATGCGCCGCTCGTCGCGGGTCTCTCCCATGTGACCCTCGATTTCGCGTCCATGTAATGAGGGTTTATCTGGAATGGAACAAGGCCGAGGGCGTCCAAGGTTTGGCGGTTCGACGATCGGCATGTCGTTGGCCGTCGGATCGTTGAGAAATAAAGACGCGAGTTTCACTCCGACTGTTGTTGCGCCTTCTGTTTAGTATTTTTAACGACCTTGTTATGCCGCCTTCGGCTGGCGCAGCCAATCCTCCAGGCGGATTGCCCCAAGCCGGGCATCGTCGCCGGGCACCAGCGAGCGATCGTCAAGGAGAGCGCCGAAATAACGCGCCTGTGGATCGCTGACGACTTCACGCGGGTCGTCGGTTGCCTTGAGGTAGCGTCCAATCAGTTCGCTCATCGGCTGCCGTTCGGGCCCTGCGATTTCGATGATACCGTTGACAGGCGAGCCAGGCGCAGCGTCCGCCACAGCCTTGGCAACATCGTCGGCAGCGATGGGCTGGAAACTGGCATTCGACAGGCGAACACGTTTGCTGTCGGCGCCGGCGGCGGCGATCGCGCCCAGGAATTCGAAGAACTGCGTTGCCCGGATGATCGTATAAGGGATGTCCGATGTTTTGATGAGCCGTTCCTGGGCCAGCTTTGCGCGCAAATACCCACTGTCCGGCAGGCGATCGGTTCCGACCACCGAGAGTGCGACGTGATGACGCACACCGGCCTCTTTTTCCATGCGCGCGAGATTGCGGCCCGAGTTCTCGAAGAAGGAAAGGACCGCCGCGTCCTCGAAGGACGGAGAGTTCGAGACGTCCACGACCACCGCTGCTCGGGCCAGCGCCTCGGCCAGACCCCGACCGGTCGTGGCATCGACCCCGGTCTTTGGCGAGGCAGCAAGGACCTCGTGACCCTTTTCGGTCAGTGTCTTTACAACCTTGGTTCCAATGAGGCCGCTGCCTCCAATCACGACGATCTTCATTTTGTGTCTCCCTTCAGTTAACGTCACACGTTTGGTTGCGCCCCATCATCGAGCAAGAAAGCACGAGCCAGTGCGTCTCCACTTAAAAAGGATGGCAGGAATGCGTTCACAACTCAATCCGTAGATTCCCGGGGAATGAGGGCGCACAGAGCGCCGTGAACGGTTGCGGAAATCAGCACTCCCTTTGATGCATGTCTGTAAAAGCTTATCTGGAGTCGCCGCTGCATTGCGCGGCGAGCGTCACCGGATCGGACCTGAAGACAAGAATCCGCGCGATACTCTGCGGCGGCATAGAGTGCGATCTCAGCTGGGCGAAGAAGATCTTGCTGGCAACCGCAGCGTTGCCGCAATCGCCGGACCCGATTGCGGTCGGCGTGTTGAGTCCGCGCTTACTGCCCGCGGATTCGCTCATATTCCCCGTTCCCGTCCGGCCGCGCCTCTCATTCGAGGTCGCGTCGGCCAAATCCGTCGATCGGGCATTTCCTCTGCGCGGGAGCTTGAGCACGCGACGTCCTCGCGTTCTAGTTTTTGTGAGCGCCTTAGCGCCCGCCTGATTTGGTTGAGCCTCTACCTATTTATCCTCGGGATTGCGCAGAAGCTTGATAATGTGGGCTGACAAACCCTCCTTGATCTCGTTATGTCGCGGGACTGGTTGGGAAACCTTTGTTTTCGGGTTTGTGTACCAGTCGTGCTTTTTGCCATGGCGGATGAGGGAACAGCCGAACTTTATCCAGGACCCGAATGAGGTCCGTTCGTTTCATGCGACAATTAAATCGTCGACTTTACGAATTCCTGAAAGGTTCCCGCTGGTCATCTCGCTATAGAGATCCTTAAGGTGATCTTTCAGATCTTCAAGCGAAGTTCCCTGCGTCCAATAGTCCGGATAATCCAGCAGGTATCCGATCCATCCCTCTTGTTCCTGCCAATGTACGAATTTGACAGTCTTCATAAGCTTCATTTTAGGCCGCCGATTACGCCAATTGCGCTAATTAATTGCGGAATAAAAAGGGTGCACTGAATCGGCCTGAATTCAGCGCATCCTTCCCGAGTTTAGAAGTTGAGAAGGGTATTGAACGAATTAAGTCTATCGGACTGGATATGAAAAACTCTTGAGAAGGAATTAACCCATGAAGACGATACCACTCGATGATGCGTTAGAAGCTCTAGCCTGAATTTCCACGGCACACCATTCGCCTAAGTTTTGTCAGCCGGAATCCCTGATTGCCGGCCCCCTCGAATCACGCTGAGA
>DASXLG010000193.1 GCA_036496425.1 Terriglobia bacterium
GTCTGATCGATCAGATGTCGCCGAAAACCGCCGACCCTGAGTTTCCGAAGCTGGATGGACGCGACGCTCAGGTGTACTTTGTGTCCGACGGTGTCGCCATTCACAACATGCCGTCGTTCGTGAAGCGCATCTCCGTTTTCGAATCGGCGGACAATGTCGGCATCACGGCTTTCGAAATCCGGTCCGTCCCGTCGACGCCGCTCGATTACGAAGCGTATCTGGAAGTGCAAAACTTCGGGCAGCCTGCAGACGTGGGAATCGTGCTCAGCGGCACGGGCGGCCAGCGCATCAACAGGTCGGTTCACCTTGCAGCCCGGGGAATTTTTAAAGACGTCTTTGACCTTTCGCAGTTTGCCGGCGGCGGCGTCCGGGCAACCGTTCAGACCAAAGACGATGCGCTCGCCCTCGACGACGTCGCTTTTGCTTATCTGCCGGTAAAGCGTAAGACCAGAACGCTGCTGGTTACCAAAGGCAACCGTTACCTGGAAACCGCGCTGAAACTGAACAACTATGTCGATCTGGTGATCGCAGACCCGGCGAATTTCAAGGAGTCCAGCAACATCGATGCCTACATCTTCGACCGGTTCGCTCCTGCCGCGATTCCGCCGCGGCCCGCGCTGATCATCGGAGCACCGAGCGCGCCATGGCTCAAACCGACGGAGGGCGAAGTCGATAAACCCGAGATCAGCAGCTGGTCGGACAACCATCCGGTGATGCAGTACGTCTCAGTACATGATGTCGCTATTGAAAAAGCGGCGCGGATCGATCCTGGCAACCTGACGGTGATTGCCGCATCGAAACAGACGCCGCTGATTGTCGCGTCGGAAAAACCGAAGTGGGTCCTGCTGACGTTCGATCTCGAAGCGTCCGACTTCCCTCTTCATGTCGGTTTCCCCGTATTCGTCGAAAACGTTCTCGCCTGGTTCAGCCGCGAACAACTGGCGCTGAAACGATCTCCAGGCATCGTCGACGTGCCGCTGGCAAATGCGCAGATCCGGACGATCGACGGCAAGACCATTCCGTCCGATCAGCAACTGGGCAAGACCGTCTTTCAGGCAAGCGAGCCGGGGCTTTATGCCGCGACACAAGGCGACGACCGTATCCACGTTGCGGTGAACCTGGCGAACCCCATGTTTTCCGATGTAAACCGGTCGCTGTTCAAGACCGATCCGCAGACTGCCGGGCAGCATTTTTGGCTTCACCGTGAACTCTGGTTCTACATGTTGCTGGCCGCCCTCGTCCTCGCAGCCCTTGAGTGGTATACGTACCACAGAAGGATCACGCTGTGAGGTTCACCCTCGACACGTATTGGCCGCTGCTTCTTCTCCTGCTGATACCCTATGTCTGGTGGGTGCAGCGCCGCACGCTGACGGATCTCAGTCCGAAACATCTCCAGCTGTCCGGCATCGTCAGGTCGGCCATCGTGGCGTTGCTTGCCTTTGCGCTGATGCAACCGGTTATTTACCGCTCAGGCGCATGGATATCTGTCGTCTACCTGCTCGACGTATCCGAAAGCGTTGCTCCGCCCGCGATTCAGTCGGCGATTCAATGGATCCAGCAGATGAATGCCGCGGGCCGTCCCGACCATGCCAGATTTATTCCCTTTGCGGCCAATTCGACGGTGTTCGAGAACCTGGATCAGCTGAAGGAGGTCCGGGTCGCGAATGACGCAGCCGGCGGCTCCATCGATCAGAGCGGAACGGACATCGAAAATGCCATCGACACCGCGATCCGGAGTTTCGCTCCCCATCATTTGAAGAGACTCGTCCTGCTCAGCGACGGAAATGAAAACTCCGGCCATATGATGGACATGCTCTCGCGGCTGAAGGCCGAAGCCATTCACGTCTATACGGTGCCTTCCCAGGCACGTACGAACCGGGATGTCTGGGTCGAGAACGTCATGGCGCCGGCCCAGGTCACATCTGAAGAGTTGTTCCCGTTGGAGGCCCACGTTTACAGCCAGACCGAAACCGCCGCGGAGGTCGAGATCAAGCAGGGCGATAAGACTCTGGGCACCAAAAAGGTACAGCTCATCCGCGGACTGAACCGCGTTGCCTTTGAAACCAGTATCAAGAATGAAGCCGGACCGGTGATCGTCGACGCGGAAGTGAAAGCTGCCGGAGATCCGTTCCCGCAGAACAACAGATTCCGTACATCGATTGTCGTGCAGGGTCAGCCGAAGATCCTGTATGTGGAAGGGCACCCGGAGAGTGCGCATTACCTTCAAAGTGCGCTCACGACTGAAGGGCTGACGGTCAATACCGTCAACCCGAATGCGATTCCCGGCACGATCGAGGATCTGGATGCATATGACGCGATCGTCCTCAGTGATGTCGCCCGGAGCAATCTCACCGACCAGCAGATGAAGACGCTCGCCACCTACGTTCGCGATCTGGGAGGCGGCTTCATTCTAGCGGGCGGCGAAAACAACTATGGCGAAGGTGGCTACGCCAAGACGGCAATCGAAGAAGTGCTGCCGGTGACGTTTGAAGCGAAAAAAGAGAAGCCCGACTCCGTTGCGATGGTCATGGTTCTGGATAAATCGGGCAGCATGGGCGGCCAGAAAATCGAGATGACGAAGGAGGCTGCCAAGGCGCCGCTGGCTCTTCTGAAGGATACAGACAGCTTCGGCGTCGTTGCCTTCGACTACAACTTCTATTGGCCGGTGAAATTCCAGTCGGCCGCCAACCGTGGTGCAATCGAGCAGGCCATCAGCACGATTATCGCTGGCGGTGAAACCAACATCTATCCCGCGCTGCGCGAAGCCTACATCCAGCTGGCGGGATCCGGCTCGCAGGTAAAACACGTGATCCTTCTGTCGGACGGCCGGTCGCTGCCCGATGATTTCGAAGGCCTCACCAAGAAAATGGCGGAGGGGAAAATCACCGTCTCCACCGTGGCCGTCGGAAACGGCGCCGACCGCGAACTGCTTTCTCAGATCGCGAACTGGGGGCACGGCCGGACGTATTACCTCGAGGACCCGGCCACGGTTCCGCAGATCTTCACGGAAGAAACCGAACTTGCGACCGGAAAAACGCTTCGAGAGGAGTCCTTCAAGCCGGTTGTGAAGAAAAATGTCGAGGCATTCAAGGGCATCGACTTCAATTCGGCGCCGCCGCTGTTGGGCTACGTTGCGACAAAATCGAAAGATACCGCCGAAGTGCTTCTCGAGTCGAAACGGAAAGATCCGATACTGGCGAGGTGGCAGTACGGACTCGGCAAAACCGCAGCTTTTCTTTCCGATTTAAAGGACCGCTGGGCGGTGGACTGGCTGCGCTGGAACGGTTATCCGAAATTCTGGTCGCAGCTCATACGCGAAACCATGCGGAGGCGCGACGACAAGGATTTCGAATTTCGCGTAGTCAAGGACGGCACTGAAGCAAAGATTTCCATCAATGCCATCGGAAAGGACGGCCAGTTCCTGAACAAGATCGATCCCCAGGTTCGGGTGATCGGGCCCGACCAGGCCGTCGCGGACGTCATGATTCACCAGGTCGGCCCCGGCGAATACGAAGCAAAATATCCGCTGACGAAGAAGGGATCATACCTGTTCCGGGCTGTCGGACAGGATAGCGCCGGCCCATCGCAGGTTCTGGCGTATTCCTATCCGGACGAGTACCACTTTTACCCGCCGAATACGGAATTGCTGCGTTCCATCAGCGATGAGACAAAGGGCCGCTTCCAGCCGCGGACAGAAGACATTTTCGACCCGAACGGCGAGACCACTGCTTTGCCTACGCCGTTGTGGCCGTACCTCGCCGCTCTGGCGCTGATCCTGTACATTGGGGACGTGCTGTTACGCCGCTTGCGCCTGTTTGAGGAAAACTAGCCGCAGATGACGCGGATGACGCAGATGGGGCCGTTCAAAGGCTCATACGGCCCCATCTGCGTCATCCGCGTCATCTGCGGCTGGTTTTCCGCTACAATATTGGCATTCAGTTATGACTTTCCGGTTGTTCCTTCGAAAAAAGCTCGTACTGACATTTCTTGCGGGTTCGCTGCTGACGGTAGCGTTGTTCGGACTGGTCATCAAGGGCATCATGAACGACTACTTTCGGCGATTGGCCGATGTCCGGCTGCAGTTTGTCTCCGACCAGGGCCAGCGCGAGGTCCGCACAAACGTAGCGATCTTCAAGGACGCATTTCAGAATATTTTCGAAGGCATCACGACCACCGTCGGAGCGCTCGCGCAGTCGGGGACGATCGGCGACCATCTGCCGCAGAGTCAGGCGGAGCGGCACAAACTGGCCGACATGCTGCAGCGGGTGGAGCACGAGACTTCCCTGTCGATGATTACCGTCGTCGACCTTGAAGGGCACGTCAGTCTCCGCGCCAACAAACCGGAAAAGTTTGGCGACGATACGCTGATGCGGGACTACGACTCGCAGAAGCCGGTCTCCTCCATCCGGCGCATACTCCTGAACGCCCTTACCGGAACCACAATTCAGTCTTTCGAAGCATTTTCTCCGGAGATCCTGGCAACCGAAAATCTGGCGGGTCAGGCGAAGATCCAGCTCAAGAGCAACGATCAACGCACGGCTCCGCCGAATGCATTCGAAGAGCGGGGCCTCATCATGACGGTCGCGATGCCGCTGCGCAATTCTTCGGGCAAGATCGTGGGAGCGGTTCTGGCCGGCCGCCTTTTGAACAAGGACCCGTCGATCGTCGCCGAAATGCGGGATCTTCTCGGCGATTCCGCATCCATATTCCTGGGCGATGTACGGATCGTGACCAATGCAAAGGGACAGAACCTGACCGGCACGCTGCTCGACCCGGAACGCGACAGAGTGCTGAGCCGCGGCGAATTATCACAATTCCGCAGTGACCGGCAGATGGGGCTGTACGAGCCGTTGAAGAATTACGAGGATCAGGTTGTCGGAGCCATCTGGATCGGACGGCCGCTGTCTTTCATCGCCTCGATCGATAAAGCTCAATCGGAAATCGAAAAGAGCGCGGAAAGTAGAACCAATCTCTACATCATCCTGGCTGCCTTCATTTCACTTCTTCTGGCGATTGCCATCGCGTCGTTCTTCTCGATACGCGTCACGGCACGTATTGACCAGCTCCGCAAAGGCGCAGAAGTCATCGAGAAAGGCCGCCTGAATTATCGCTTGCACATCGACTCGGGCGACGAGATCGAATTGCTGAGCAAGCAGTTCAATTCGATGGCGTCGAAACTCGAAGAATCCCATCACACGCTGGAACGAAAGGTCGAAGAACGAACCCGCGAGTTGAAAGAGTCACAGGAAGCCATGGTTCAGCAGGAGAAGATGGTCGGCGTGGGCCAGCTCGCGGCCGGCATCGCTCATGAGCTGAACACGCCGCTCGGAACCATCATCGGCTATGCCCAGATGCTGCGGGAAGACCTTGCGAAAGAACCGGTACTTCGCGACAGCCTTCCCGACGTCGATGAAATCATCGGCCAGGCCGGCAGGTGCCGGGATCTCGTGAAGAATCTGCTCAACTTTTCCCGGCGTTCCTCCAGCGAAAAGGTGAACTCCGACATCAACGATATCGTCCTGAAGATCATGTCGCTCATCGAACATGACTTCGAGATGAAAGGTCTGCGGGTACACACCGGACTCGAAGCCAACATGCCACGGGCGCGCGTGAACGAGAACGAAATCGCGCAGGTCGTTCTCAATCTCGCAAACAACGCCGCGGACAGCATGTCTTCCGGCGGCAATCTCCAGGTGTCCACACATTACGACGAACCATCCGACCGCATCTGTATCACAGTGAGCGATACCGGCTGCGGCATCAAAGAATCCGACCGTACGCGCGTCTTCGAACCGTTCTTCACAACGAAGGAAGTAGGCAAAGGCACAGGTCTCGGCTTGTCGATCTGTTACAAGATCGCCGAAAACCACCTCGGATCCATCGAATTCGATACGGCCAGCGGTAAAGGCACGACATTTCGTGTATATCTGCCGGCACAGGCAAACAAAGAGGTAAGTGTTGGCTGAGGCTCCTCGAATCCTTGTCGTCGAAGACGATCCTAATCACGGAGCGATGTGCGCGCGTCTGCTGGAACGGAAGGGATACCAGGCCCGCGCCATCACGTCGGCTCGCGAAGCCTTGTCGGTTCTGGCACAGAATGGCGAAATCGATCTGGTTCTGGCCGACCTGCAGATGCCGGAGATGGACGGCATCGAGCTGCTCAGCGCCGTCAAAGGGAAGTATCCGCACATCGAATTCATCATGATGACGGGTTACGGCACCGTCAAAACCGCCG
>DASXLG010000194.1 GCA_036496425.1 Terriglobia bacterium
AAGTACTTTCCCTGCGACCTGATCATTCGGGTCTCCTTGATCCGAAAAATTTATTATTCCGTGGAAGCTGATTCTGAGGAAGGCTACCGCACTGGCAGTCCCAAAGCAGGCGGGCTGCTGAGAGTGGCTTTTGTGAAGCGATCCTCATTATGCACTCCGATGAATTCATGTCAATCTTAAAAATGTGACAGACAAATTACACGCCGCAGTTGACACGAAGACATCCACGTGAATGATAACAGTCGGATTTATCAGCGTGTTGTGAGTCGAAGCAGTCTGAAATCCTCGTCAGCCGGGGCGGGTTCCGGTGTCCCGAGGATGCCCATAACACCTGGAATGGTCAATACCGGCTCGCGGTGCTGCTGCAAGTCGAATCGGCAATAAACGCAATCACTGTGAATGGAACTGGACTCAGAAACGAAAACTTCGAACTTCAGCTTACGCAACGTTAGCGAGGCGACGGCAGCAAAACCGGGTCGTATCTTCAACACATACCAATGCTCGTTGACCATCTGGCTCTCCCTGAACTCCTTTCAAGGAATAAATCGGTGATCTGGATCTTAAAAACGGGACAGAGACAATTCAAGTTCTAAATCGGAGCAACACGAGAGACGTACTTCCAGATCGGAGGACGACATTTCAGCGGCACACCCGGCAGCGGCAGTAGAACAAAAATTGCGGCAATTTTTGAAGGGCAAAAAACCAGGTAGCGCTTCTTTGGTGACCGCTCTGACGAAATTCCATCAATGGGCCACTTCGATGGAATCGGAATCCGAAACGCGCGCGCAAGTTTCGGCAGACGGCGCATGTGATGAGATCGAGAAACAGGCGGCGGTCTTTATTGAATCGGCCGATGGGATCGAACAACGGCTTTTGTCTAAATCGCTGCAGGAAGCGCTATTCCATTGCGCTGGGTTCAATACGGAACTGTCGTCTGCCGAGCTGCGCCGGAAATTCAGGCACACCCTCCGGCGTGAAGGATCCGCAAGCATCGTCCAGCAATTTCTCGCATTTTATCTGTTCAATTTTGTGTGGTTCCACACAGGGGAATCGTTTCGCTCCCAGGCCTGGACATCTGCCGAATTCGAAAGCGACCTGCAGAACGCGGAGAAATACTGCCAGAGAATTGTGGCCGACAGTTGGAATTCGGGAGAGGTGCAAGCGGAAGCCCTCGATCTCGTCACAGCTCGCCGGATCATCCAGAAGATCGAAGAACGGCTTTGTGGCGCCGGCTGATATTCCCCGCCTTTCCAAGGCGGGGTGGCCGAGCGATCAAACGTTAGACCGCTCGGGCGGGGCGGTTGTCAACGAACCGCGAAGCGCACCTTATTTTTTGAAGTTACTAACCTCCGACTTGCTACCAGGCTCACTCCACCGTGACGCTTTTTGCCAGATTCCGCGGCCGGTCCACATCGCAACCCCGCAACAGGGCGATCTCATATGCGAGCAGCTGCAGCGGAATCGAAGTCAAAAATGGGTTCAGCAATGGAGATGTCGCCGGCACTTCAATGATGTGGTCGGCTTTTGCGGATACCGACGTGTCGCCCTCGGTAACCACCGCGATCACGACGCCATCCCGGCCTTTGACTTCCTCGATGTTCGACATCATTTTCTTGTAAAGCGGGTCGCGCGGCGCCAGCGTGACAACGGGCAATCTGGCGTCGATCAGCGCGATGGGGCCGTGTTTCATCTCTCCGGCGGGATATCCCTCGGCATGGATATACGAGATCTCCTTGAGTTTCAGGGCGCCTTCAAGCGCGACCGGGTAATTCACGCCTCGTCCAAGGAACAGAAAATCCGAGCGGTCGGCAAATTGTTCCGCCAATTGTTTGATTCCACCGGACCGTTCCAGGAACCGTCCGATAAGATCCGGGATCTGACACATGGCCTTGGCCTGCGCGCGGACCGCTTCGTCATCCAGCGTGGAGCGCAGGCGCCCAAGAAACAGCGCCAGAAGGTTCAAGGCTGCCACTTGTGTACTGAATGCCTTGGTGGATGCGACGGCGATCTCCGGTCCGGCATGCGTGTACAGGACGCTGTCCGATTGCCGGGCGGCCATACTGCCGCTGACGTTGCAAATGGACATGACGAACGAACCCTTGGCCCTCGCCTCCTCGATTGCCGCAAGCGTGTCGGCCGTCTCGCCCGATTGCGTTATCGCGATCACCATCTCGCGCGAACCGATCCGGGGGTTCCGGTAGCGGAACTCCGAGGCATAGTCGATATCCACCGGTATGCCGGCGAGGTGTTCGATCAGAAACTTTCCGATAAGACCCGCATGTAAGGATGTACCGCAGGCAACAATCCGTATCCGCTCGATGAACGAAAACAAATCGGCGGGCCCGATTTCGGGCTCCAGCACGACATCATAATTTTTGGTGATGCGTCCTCTGAGCGTGTTCCGGATGGCTTCCGGTTGTTCAAAAATCTCCTTCAGCATGAAATGCGGATAGCCATCCTTCTCGGCACTCTCGGCCGACCAGGAAATGCGCGTGGCCTCACGGCGAATGCGATGGCCATCGAGAGATCGGATCTCGACCTCGTCTTGCCTCACAATGGCCATTTCCGAATCGTTCAAAAATAGAACGTCGCGGGTGAACGGCAACAGCGCGGGGATGTCGGAGGCGATGAAGTTCTCCTCATGGCCGAGGCCGATAACGATCGGAGGGCCATTTCGCGTGACCACGATCTTGTCGGGATCCTCGGTGGACACCACCACCAGACCGTAGATTCCTTCCAATTCGCGGGTGGCCGCAGCGACCGCAGATTCCAGAGAGCCCGTGAAATGGGCCTCGATCAGATGCGGGATGACTTCGGTGTCGGTAGCGGTTTTGAAGACGTGCCCCTCACGAATAAGGCGTTCTTTCAGTTCGAAATAGTTTTCGATAATGCCATTGTGGACAACGATAAAACGTCCCGTGCAGTCCCGGTGAGGATGTGCGTTTTCTTCGGTCGGCCTGCCGTGGGTGGCCCACCGCGTATGCCCGATGCCATATTGCAGGCCGGCGGGTACGGTCTGGATGGTTCCGATTTTCTCTTCAAGCGCATGGATCCGCCCTGTCGAGCGCGCGATCGACAAGGAACCGTCCATGAATGATGCGATGCCACAGGAATCGTATCCACGATATTCCAGCCGTTTGAGCCCGTCGATGAGCACCGGCACCGCATCTCTCTTTCCGATATACCCGACAATTCCACACATCGCGCGCTTCTCCTGTTTACGATCGTCCAAATTTAAGAGTTTTTGTCAAAACGTTCTACAATAGGGCGTTGGACAAAAAGTCGTCGAGATGGACATTCCCCGCCTTTCCAAAGCGGGGTGGCTGCGCCATTAATAAAACGGTCCCGTTCCTTAGCGGCGCAGACGGGGCGGTTAGTAACTTCAACAAATAAGGTGCGCTGCGCGGTTCCTGGATAACCGCTATTACTGCTTCGCCCTGTCGGGCTCGCGCTTCGCGCCCCGTTCTCGCGTTCTAACGGTTTGATCGCTCGGACACCCCGCCTTGGAAAGGCGGGGAATGTCCATCTGGTAGGAAGAGGCCGATGAGGATAGAAATCGAATTACCGGAAGACGTTGTGCACTCCCTGCAGGAAAAGTGGGGAGATCTCTCACAGTACGCCATGGAGATTCTTGCTGTGGAGGGATACCGGTCGGGCACTCTCAGCCCGGATCAATTGCACCGGATGCTGAGCCTTCGAACCACTCGCGAAGTGGAAGCCTTCCTGAAGAAGCGCGGCGCGCTTTAACCGGCGGTTAAGTATTTGATCGCTTCAACGCATCCAACAGAAGGAACTCACGAGTTTCACTTGGCAGTGCTCAGTATCTTCTTATACCGAGCAGCAGCCTGACGCAGCCTCGGAGACGGAAGCGGCGCCATGAGGAGGGCATTGACGAAAGTCTCCCGATCTCTCGCAGCTAATCTCAAAACCTCCATTCGCTCCAAAGTTTTGTCAGCGGCTTCCTGGGCAGCTCGTACTATAAAGTCAGTCAAAAGTACTGCCCTCAAGTTCGGCAGCCTTCATTAACCGAATTTTCTGGTCCCTGCTGATCCGTGCCTCTAATCGTTCCATTTTCACAGGCATAAAACGCAACCTTCGACAATGAGATGCCAATAGGGTACGGCAGTTAGCCGTACTCTACAACCCGTACATATCGGACCTTCAGCGTGATGCGCATGGATCCGTATCCGGTCTCGTTGCCGCCCGGCAAAGACACCCCAGATGTTGCAATGCGTTTTCGAAACGCAACGGGATATCAAAGTTATCCACATTAGGTTTGCCGAAGCTTATCGATGCGTCAAACACCGCCTGCGCTTCGAACGGCATCGTCGATGAGCCGCCGGACCACCGCCGAATCGATGCTCGGGTCGTAAATATAGTGACTTTCATCGTGCCGTCGCGTTCAAGAACGTGGTGGGTAGAAAACCTGCCGAATTCCACGTCTGCTGCAGGAATAACGTAGTGAGTCATTTCCCGCACCGGAACAATGGAATCGCCGGCAGTGGCGGCGTTGGGCCGGGCGGTTTGCCGTTCCTCTGTGAGATCGAGCGCACAAGGGGCCGCGAATGCCATGGAGTAGGTCCAGGTCGTATCTCCCGACGGCAAAGATCGCATGGCGCCCGACTCCGCATTCACCAGGTCGAGGATGTACTGAACCGTTTGGTCGAATCCCGGTGTCGCCAGAAGCTGAAACGCATCCAGTCGAGCGGTGCCAATGCACAGGCAGCAAAAAGCGGTGCAGAGCGCCAGAGCAGATCTTCTGGTTATGACCATAGCCACGGGAGTGCAATCCCGGCACCATGTTATTCCGGGAGCGGAACAAATTCGGATTCGTCGCCGGGAACTTTCGGGAAGCGAAACTCACAGCGGCGCGGAACAGCGGTCAAGATCGGGAACGGATGCGGTCTCTGCCGGCGGTCTAAGTTGTTTTATAATCATTGCTATGTTCGAGGCGGGTTCCCTTTTAATCGCGCTGTTTCTCGCGTTTCAATATCAGGTCACGGGCCAGATCACGGCGCCGGCGGGCACGGTTTTCCGGCCGGTTCAGATCGAGTCGATCGATCACAAGATCGTGAAGTATGACAACGTCAACAAAAAGGGGAATTTCTCGTTCAAGGTTCCGGAAGGCCAGTACAAGATCACCATCACCACCGAGAACGGCCTGGTGGACACCCGCACCATTGAAGTGCGGGATTCGTTTGCAAATGAGAATTTCGAGATTCCCATCAAAATCTCGCTGCTGGATACCCTGAAGTCTCCGGAGCCGGCGAATAAAGCGGAAACACTGCCGGCAGATGTTTCCTCGAAGGCGGCCGACGAGTTCCAACATGCGATCGACGCGAAAGGCAATGCCAAGAAGGCCCGGGAACACCTCGAGCGCGCGCTCGCCATCTCGCCGAAGTATCCGGCGGCGCTCGATGCCCTGGGAAAGATCGATGTGCAACAGAAACAATTCGGCACCGCGGCCGAACGGTTCCAGAAGGCCATCGACTTGAACCCGAACTTTTATCCTGCCCACGTGGATCTTGGCGGAGTCCTGCTGGCCATGGGCGACTACGACCGGGCGCTGGTCGAGAATTCAAAGGCTGTGGAGATGCAGCCGGGAGACAGCGTCGCGCAGTCGCAACTGGGACAGGTACTCTTCCGTCTCAACAAATACGGGGACGCGCTGCAACACCTGGAGATCGCAAAACAGCTCGATCCCATGTCTTACACACTGCCCGGCCTGTACATCGCGCAGATTCATCAGGCGCGGGGGGAAAATGCGGAGGCTGTCGCGGCGTACAAGGACTTCCTGAAGGACCACCCGGGGCACGAACTCACGGGTTCCATCCAGAACGAGATCATTTTTCTCGAAAAACAGGGCGGAAAATAAGCCAGGCGGGCGGATTCGACGGATTAAACGGATCCATTCCGTTTAATCCGTGTCTTCCCGCTAATATCGCGTCCCCATATTGGGTGTTGGGGCCGGTGTCACGTTCGGAATCGTCGGATTCGGACTCGGCTTCTCTTCGGGCAGCGTCGACTTCGGCAGTGTGGAATTCGGGATCGTACTTGAATTCGGATTCGGGTTGATCGTACCCGGCGTCACGTCCGGAGTGGTGGTGTTGGGCGTCACATTCGGGCTCATTGGGCTGGGAGTGACATTCGGAGTATTCGAGTTCGGCGTCGTGGGATTCGGGATCGTCGTGTTCGGCGTCGTCGCAGACGGCGGCTGAGTCGTCGTATTAGTGTTTGGAGTCGTTACGCCTGGCTGTTGACCGTATCCCGGAAGAGCCTGGCCTGGAGGAGCCGTGGTCTGGGCGAAGCCGGAAAGGTTCATCACGAACAGGAGCAGGAAGACTATACCTAAAGGTATCAATACCTTTTTGCGAAGGTTCATAAAACCTCCTTCTGTTTTGCCTTCTCCAGTCCATTATCGCGCGATCTAGTGGTGAGGATCGTGGTGATCTTCGTGCCCACCGCCCGCACTCGCAACCGGATAAAGGGGCTGCGCTTCCGCCTCGATGGGCTTCAGCGCCGACCCGACAACAAGGCCTATAACGAGCACAACAAATCCGATGAGGGCTTCCTGCATTTCTTCAATCTCCCGGTTCGACCTGTATCAGGCGAATATCTTACCGAAAAACGGAAGCAGTTCCGGAATCTGTTTTGAGGTCGGAGCCCGTGCGATCCGTCCGCGAAATTGCTCCGGTCCGAAGAGAATGCGCGCAAAGGTCTCCGCGAAGTCCCCGGCCGGGGTCGCGAAATCGGTGCATTTGTTGCAGCCGAACCATGGCGTCGCAGGATCGATTCCGCGCACTTGCATCCACCTTTTTCGAATTTCCGGGGTGTTGTAGGTCATGTCGATGGCGTGGCCCAGTTCGTGGGCAATGTCGTAGGCGAGGAGGCGGACGTCGTCCTGGGGGCGGGCGTAGACCTCGATCCGATGTGCGGCCGGAAATGTCATCGCCCGGAAACCGGGCCGCGGGGCCATGAAGACAATGTCGTATTTGAGCTGCTGCCATTGAAAGGGGATCAGGGCGAGGGCCGCCTGCTCGCGGGTTGCCATGTCGGCCGCAATTGCCGGGAGGGCCAGAAGCATGGTGAGAAGGGCAATCGCGAGCGAACGAAGCATTATGGGCGAGATTAGAATAGGGTGAATTTAGACGGCAATTAGGGGAACACCTTAGGACCCTGGAGGCGAGGTCTATGACCATGTGAATGAAGCCCATTCCCCTCCGTTTCCAAGGAGGGGTGGCTGCGCCACTAACAAAAAGATCCCGTTCCGCAGCGGCGCAGACGGGGTGGTTCGTAAATTCCAACAAAATAAGGTGCGCTACGCGGGCGGATAAGGAGGCTTCGCAACCTTTTACTAACCACCCCGTCCTCGCGTTTCTAACGGTTGATCGCTCGGACACCCCTCCTTTAAAAACGGAGGGGAATGTGGCCTGAATCCAACTCTGAGCATGAATTTCAGCACGTATGAACGCGCCTACAGGAAACGACGCCAACCTAAGCCGGTACCTGGCCCTCCGGCAGCAGTTCGCCTTTTTCCAGATGCCGGATGGTCGTGGCGAATTTCGCCGCGTGGGGATCGTGAGTGACCATCACGATGGTCTTCCCGAATTCGGCATTCAGCCGCTTCAGCAGCTGGAGCACATCCTGAGCGGATGTGGCGTCGAGGTTTCCCGTCGGTTCATCCGCGAGGATTAGATCCGGGTCCGTGACGATCGCCCGGGCAATCGCCACACGCTGCTCCTGGCCGCCGGATAGCTGGCGGGGGAAGTGTTTCATGCGGTCGCCCAGGCCGACGAGCCGGAGCGCGGTCTCGGCATGTTCCATCCGCTCCTGTTTATTCAGCGAGGTGAGCTTCAGCGGCAGTTCCACATTCTCAATGGCGGTCAAAACCGGGATCAGATTGAAACTCTGAAACACGAACCCGATATGCGCGTTGCGCCAGTTGGCTATTTCGCGCTCCGAGAGGGCGCGCAGGTTTTCGCCGAGGACTTCGATCTCGCCGTCGGTCGGGCGGTCCATCGCGGCGATCAGATGCAGCAGCGTGGATTTCCCCGATCCGGACGGTCCCATCAAAGCGACGAAGTCGCCCTTTTCGATCTGGATGTTGGCGTCCTTCAAGGCGAACACGTGGAACTCGTCCCGCACGTATTCCTTCGTCAGGCTGCGGGTTTGGATGATGATGTCGGTCATGGTTGTAGTCACTTCCCGCCTGAGTTTTGTACAAAAAGTCGATGAAACGAACATTCCCCGCCTTTCAAAGGCGGGGTGGCTGCGCCATCAATCAATGGGCCCGTTCCTTAGCGGCGCAGACGGGGCGGTTAGTAACT
>DASXLG010000195.1 GCA_036496425.1 Terriglobia bacterium
CGATCCTTATCTGCTCGAATTCGATGCCACGATCGTCGAGACGAAACCGGTGGGCGATCGGATCGGAGTCGTGCTCGATAAGACCGCTTTCTATCCAACCTCGGGCGGCCAGCCGAACGACGTCGGTGTGATCAACGAGGCTGCGGTGGTGGACTGTATCGATGAAGAGGATGCCGGGATCGTCGTTCACGTTGTGGACCGGGAACTCCAACCCGGGCCCGCACACTGCCGCATCGATGCGGCGCGCCGGGCGGACCATATGCAGCAGCATTCGGGTCAGCATGTGCTGTCGCAGGCCTTCGTCGAGTTGTTCCAGTGGCCGACCGTCAGCTTTCATCTGGGCGCCGTGACCTGCACCATCGACCTGCCGGCCGAAGCGATCTCGAAAGAGCAGGCGGAAAAGGCGGAAGACCTGGCAAATCGCATCGTAGGTGATAACCGGAACGTCGCTGTCCGCTATCTCACGCAGGAGAACATCGCGGATGCCGGGCTGCGGAAGCCGACAGAGCGGACGGGCGAGATTCGCGTCATCGATATTTCCGGATTTGACCGCTCGGCCTGCGGCGGTACGCATGTGCACATGACCGGCGAAATTGGTCCGATCCTTATCACGGGCCTGGAACGCGCGAAGAAACAGACGCGGGTTCAGTTCATTTGTGGCGGCCGCGTGCTTCGTTACGCACGTCAGGCCAATCGGACGCTGGAAACGATCAGCCAGGCGATTTCCGCGCCTCCTTTTGAAACGGCCGGAGCCGTGCGGACGTTGTGGGATGAACATCAGATCGCGCGGAAAAGGATCGAGGATCTGGAATCGCGGCTCATGGACCACGAGGCGGCGGCATTTCCGGTGGAAAATGGCCTCGCGATCGGAGCGTTCAAAAACCGCGGTATCGAAAGCCTGAAGGTTCTAGCCGCAAAGATCTGTGCGCGGCCGGGCGTGGTTGCGCTTCTGGCTGACGAAGGGGATCAGTTGCGAGTCGTCTTCGCGCGCTCTGCGGACGGCGGCGCGGACATGAACGCCCTCCTGAAGAAAACGCTCGACCGCTTCGGCGGCCGCGGCGGCGGCCGCCCGAATCTTGCGCAGGGCGGCGGCCTGGTAGCGGATTCGGCGGATGCGGTGCTGCAGTTTGCCGCGGAGCAGATCCGCGCGTAAACAAAAAGTGGTTGAGGTGGCCATTCCCCGCCTTTCCAAGGCGGGGTGGCTGCGCCCTTAACAAAATGGTTCCGATCCTTTGGGCGCAGACGGGGCGGTTCGTAACTTCCATCAACAAAATAAGGTGCGCTACGCGGTTCCTTGATAACCGCCCCGCCCGAGCGTTCTAACGTTTGATCGCTCGGGCACCCCGCCTTGAAAAGGCGGGGAATGGTCAGTAGATTCGCCTGAATTGAGCTCCGCCTGACAGTCTCATTGACTGAACGGCGGCGCGCTCCTATCATCTCGCCGTGTTTTCCCACACGGTCGTCCTGCCTTATGAGCTTCTCCGGATCGGAACAATCACCGCGCTGTATCTCGCTTCCATTTGGGGGTGGGGATCTCTGGTTTGCGGCTGGTTGTCGCCGTCCCAAGAACGGTTGCCGGATTTCATTGCCGCCAGAGTTGTAACAGGTTGCCTTTGCTTGTACGCGGGTTTCATTGCTCTGGCATGGCTGCACGAGCTCCATCCGGTTCCAGTCTTCGCGATTCTCGCCGCCGGCCTGTTGTTGGCGGTCCTTCATCTCCGGGGACTCGCGGGAAGACTCCGGACCAAATGCGTCGAAATATCACGCTGGCCTCTCGTCGATCGATTCCTCCTGGCGCTGGTATCTCTCCTGGCGCTCCTTCAACTGGCATGCGCTTTCACACCGCTCACCTTTTACGACACTCAGGTTTATCAGCTTCTGGCGCCGGCCGAATTTCTGCGCGCGGGCTACCTCGTTCACATTCCATGGAACGTCCTCACAAACAGTCCTCAAGCGGTGCAATTGACGCTGGGCATGTCCTGGGTTGCGGATCCCACAGGCAATACGTTCAAACTGTTGATGGCTTCTCTGGGATTCATGATTCTTCTGGCCGCCGCCCGGATCGGTCTGGAACTTGGAATTCGTGCCGGTCTCCTGAGCGCCTTGTTTGTTGCCGCTTATCCCGAGTTCTGGATTCATCAGACGCTGGGTGTCGTCGATCTTTCCATTGCCGCCTTCCTCATTTTTGGCGCGGTCTGGTGTCTGGAAGCGTTCCGGCTGCAGGACTGGAGCCGCGCGATCCTGGCCGGCATCGCGTTTGGTTTTGTGGTCGGATCGCGTTACCAGGGAATCCTCCTTGTGGGCTGGATCGTGCTTGCGGCCATGGTCTGGGAACGGGTGGATGTTCGTAGAGCCGCAGCGGTTGGCGCGATCGCGTCGGCCCTGACCCTTCCGTGGCTGATCCGGAACTTCGCGGCCTTCGGAAATCCGGTGTATCCGCTCATGCACGGTTTGCTCGGAGGAGCGGAGTGGTCGGCGGCCCAGGCGGCCGTGCTGCAAAGCGTGGTAACGGGGCCGGGCTTGTCGGCTCTTCATCCCGCACAGATGTTGATAGCGCCTTTCCGCGCGCTGCTGATGTTCCCCGCTAACGGACTCTTCGGCATTCCGGTGCTGTTGGCCGGGATCGTTGCTGCCTTCTCGAATCGCGTCAAAGGACTGCGTGTTTATGCCGTAATCGGCATCGGAGGACTGATCGCCTGGGGGCTCTTACACCCGACGCGGGGCGTCGAACTCCTCCGATACAACGCCGCAAGCCTTATTCTCCTTCTGGCGTGCACCGGCGCGCTCCTGGCGGGCAGAGCGCTCTATCCAGCGGTGGCTCTCGCGGTGATATCGGCGGTGATCGGTATCGCTTCCCTGAGTGGAATTTTTCCGGTCTGGCGCTCCCTCGCGAATGCGGAAGTTCGAATGGAAGTGGTTCAAGCGAACGTCCCGTCCTGGCAGGCTCTGGACTTTGCGAATGCCAGACTCGATCCCGTGCGCGATAAGGTGCTCCTGATCGGAGAGACGCGAGGCCTGTGGTTAAAGGCTCCTTTCGTCGCGCCTTCGGCATACAACGGCCGGCAATTGGTCGAACTCTTCGATCAACGGAGCGGGCCACCCGTATGGACACAGCGTCTCCATGTGCTGGGAATTACTCATATCCTGATCTGCAGTTCCGAATGGCAGCGCCTCGCGGATACGGTCGACTACTTTCGTCTCCCGGATGATCACCTCCATCTCTTCCTGAACTGGCTGCATACGCTTCCCGTGATGTTCGATGACCATCACGGGAATGCGCTGCTCGCGGTGTGATCTATTGGAAATTCGCGATTGAAAACCGTACTCGTCGAATTATGACGGATTGCATGACGGGTGGCAGTCTTGCATTGTGGTATATATTCCGATTCAACGTTCTTTGTAACATAACGAGTTCGTTCCGCGAGATTCCAAAACCG
Organism: Terriglobia bacterium; assembly: GCA_036496425.1. Lineage (NCBI taxonomy): Bacteria > Pseudomonadati > Acidobacteriota > Terriglobia > Terriglobia bacterium. The sequence continues at coordinate 3,438 of DASXLG010000195.1, forward strand.
AATGACACCGAAACCCGCAACCTCGGCAGAATACCGTCAGGCCCCCGCCCCTCCAGCACCAACTGCACGGAAATACATCGAGTATCCCGGTAAAGACCTCGATGCCATGGCCTTTGCGTCGAATTATCGGCGCTGGATCATGGAGATGCTTATGCCTTTTATCGGGCGGCGCATTGTCGAGGTGGGTGCCGGCACGGGTAGCTTTTCGGAGCTGTTTCTTGCAACGAAGCCGGAGAATCTGACCGTATTAGAGCCATCGCCCAATCTGCACTCCAGGCTGACCAGCCACCTTCCTCTCCTCGCTCCGGCAGGTAATCTGAAACTCCTCCAATCCACTTTTACGGAGGCATTGGCAGATGGAATTGGAATGAAAGCCCGTTCTTTCGACACGGCGGTTTACATCAATGTGCTCGAACACATCGAAGAAGACGAGGCTGAACTGAGTTCGGTCTTTGAGGCTCTTCCTTCCGGCGGCCGTATTTTGATCTTCGTGCCTGCCCTGTCGTTTCTGATGAGTCCGATGGATCGGGAAATGGGGCATTTTCGACGTTACAGCCTGCAGGATTTGAAGACGAAGTGCCTTTCTGCGGGATTTTCCGTCCCGATGGCACGTTATTTCGATGTCCTGGGGATTGTTCCATGGTGGATCAAGTTCCGTCTTCTGAAGTCAACACAGCTGGGGCCCGAAGCAGTCCGAATGCACGATCGATTTGTAGTCCCTATTTCGAGGGCCCTTGAAAATCTGGCGACCCCGCCGTGCGGCAAGAACATCATTCTGATCGGCGAAAAAGGGTAACTTGTGTGGACCAAAGCCAGGCCAACCCTCACATTCATTGCGAGTGCAGCGCTGGTAGCCTGCGCGTATTGGAACCTCGTTTCGTTCTTTTCAGCGAGCCTGGATCTTCCCCCGCGGGCAGCTGACGAGTTGGTAGTGCGGGAAGCGCGTATGGCCGGGATTCGGATGAATCTATTGTCGCTGGGTTATACCGGCGAAATCGGCTTTGTTACGAACAGCTCCCTCCGTGGACAGCCGCCCTCACCCGATGACGAGAAGCGCTGGGGACAGTCACAGTATGTGATGATTCCGTGGGTCATGGTCCGGGGCAGGCTCGACACTGAATTTGTGCTCGCTGACTTTTGGGACGGACCGCCAGTTTCGCCAATGACTGGACTGTCACCGTTTTATGACGCTGGAAGCGGGCTTATCCTTTTCCGCAGGAATCAACCTTCGCAATGAATTCAGATTTGATTCTATTTGCAGTCAGCGTCCTTATTTCGTTCGTTGCCGGCTTTTGCCTGACTTCGTCGTTGTTGCCGAGCCGCATGTTCTGGCTTAGTGTGGCTATCGCGCCGGGGGCAGGTTGCGGGATCTGCGCCATTTTGTTCTTTTGCTTTCGCCGGCCAATGTTCACTGCAGAGGTATTGCTGACGGCCGCATGTACCTGGCTGTTGTGGCGCAACGGGAGACGGATTCTTGCAAGTGTCCGGCTCTCGGCCGGGCCGGGCTCGCCGCTCGCGCTCATGCTGCCTGCGCTGACGTTGGTGTTCGCGGGCTTCGGCATCAGAATCGCCCGAACGCCACACGGAGCCTATGATGGCTGGGCGGTCTGGAACTGGGAAGCCCGTCTTCTGTATCGCGGTGGCTCGCACTGGCGCGCCTTTCTACCATTCGCTTATCACGGGGATTATCCTCTGCTGGTGCCTTCGATAACCGCCCGATTCTGGCGATATATGGGAATGGAAGTACCGGAGGCCGGTGCATGGCTCGGAGTGGTACTTGCCCTTTGTTCGATCGCTGTTCTCGTACTTACGCTGGCCGAACTGCGCAGTGCGAGGCTCGGAACGCTATTCGGACTCACACTTATCGGCACGCCCTCATATCTCAACTATGCGACGTCGCAGTATGCGGACGTACCCGTAGGATTTTTCTTCCTGGCAAGCCTGGCATTGATCGCGATTTATTTTGAGCATGAGTCAGAGCCGGAGAGCCGGCGAATCATGATGCTGGCTGGGTTTCTCGCCGGCTGCTCGGCGTGGACCAAGAATGAAGGCATCGTTTTCATCATCGCGCTATCGATAGCTTTGCTCATGCCTGTTATTCACAAGAGCGCCGAGACCCTGCGGCGGGTGTTGGCTTTTGGAGCAGGAGCTGCAGTCCCTTTAATAGTCGTTATCGTTTTCAAGGCGACAAACAACGTTCAGAACTACATCATCGCGTATCACGAGGGAAAGCTCCAACTCATGCTTCATCTGGATCGGCACGAGATGATCTTGAGTTATCTGGGCAAATATATCTTTTCATCCGGAGGGTGGGCCATCTCTCCGTACATTCCGTTGCTGGCTTTGATCCTTGCCTGGGGTTTTCAGCGGCGCATATTCAAGAGTGACGGATGGCGGACGCTGCTGATAACTCTGCTTTTCGTTTGCGCCGGATACTATTTTGTATATCTGACGACGCCGGCAGACCTGAAATGGCATATCGAAACCTCGATGGAGCGATTGTTTCTGCAGCTTTGGCCGTCGTTCTTGTTGCTCGCCGGACTGATGTGCCGGCCCGCGTATATACCAGGAAATTCGCGGGGTTGGCTCGTTCGGCCACGGGAACCGCTCACGCATGATGGCAATCCGTTATGGCCCGTACTATAAGGAAGCTTGTGGGCAAATGAGGAGAACGACAGAGACTGAAGAAGTATTTTCGTATTCAGACGACAGCCAGATCCGCAAAGGCCGTCGAGAGGGTCTGTTTCTCCTTCTGGCCTTTGGCGGATTTATCGCGCTTGCGCTGGGGACGAATTATCCCGTATTGCGCGGCAAGGTGCCCTTTGCAAGGGACTTGGTTACGCAATTTCCGCCTTGGACCGGCGCCTCTTATCCAGACACGACGCATCACGCAGAAGTCGGTGATTCCGTAACCCTTTTTTATCCGTGGCGGGTTTTCCAGGAAGCGGCTCTTCGTCGCGGCGAGTTTCCGCTTTGGAATCCTGCGATTCTTGCAGGGACGCCCTTTCTCGCTGAAGCCCAGTCGGCTTTGTTCTATCCGATTCATCTCCTTCTGTTTCTTATGTATCCGCCGACGTTCTGGACTTTCAACCTTCTGTTGAATCTGGCGTTGTCCGGATTTTTCACGGTTCTCTTTCTACGTTCGATTGGAGCTTCACGCAGCGGCGCATTTGCTGCAGGGATTATTTTTTCCTGCTGCGGTTTTCTCGCGGCGTGGCAGTCGTTCAGCTCCCTTGCGGACACGGCCATCTGGCTGCCGTGCATCCTTTGGACCGTAAACCGGTTATGCTCGAGACCGTCGATCGGATACATGATCGTAAGCGCGTTCGCCTTTGCAATGCCGGTGCTGGCCGGCCATCCCGAGACCGCTCTGCATGTGATACTCATGGCATCGGCGTTCGCGATCTGGCAGTGCATCGCGATCGGCTGGAAGAAGGGACCCGCGGGACGCCTTCTGCTGTGGTTTACCGCAACAGGATTGCTTTCGCTGGGTCTCACAGCCGTGCAATTGCTGCCCACACTGGAGTGGATTCCGCTTCTACCGTACAGCCTTGCGCTGCACTGGCCGCCGTTGCAAACCCGCTCGATCCTGGCGTTCTTTTCGCGGGACCTGCTCGCGAATCCAAATTCGGCAGGGCTGCTTATTCCCGAGAACGCGGCCTATGTGGCCCCGATTGCGTTCCTTCTAGCGCCGCTCTCGCTGTTTACACGGAACCGTCGTAGTGCCTGGTTCCTGGTGCTGGCAGGCGCCTTGGGCACTTGTACGGTTTACGGTTGGTGGCCCGTTCATTCGATCGTAGATCACATCCCTATGTTGGCGGGTGTAAGGAATGGACGCATGCTTCTGCTGGTGGACTTCAGTCTGGCCGGCCTCGCAGGACTGGGAATCACGGCTTTGGAGAGCGAACTCTCCGCAATTACGATCTCTCGAAGGTGGATGTGGAGTGCGATCGCTATTCCCCTGGCGTTTGCGGCCGCGTGTATCTGGAGGATAGCGATTTCAACAGGATCGGTTGTTCCGGCATTGCGTGGTCCCGAATCGACTGCGCTGTTCCTGATATTGGGATTCGTACTGATCGCACTGCGAATAACGAACGCGCTGAATGCGAGGCCGTTTTTTTGTCTTCTTCTGTTACTATTGGCCGTCGATCTGGGTACATTCCGCACCGGTATCCTGCCGTTTGCGCGCCGCAGCGAAATCTTTCCGAAGGCGCCCACGTTTGACTTTTTTAAAGCACACGCCGATCCATACCGCTTCCGGGTTGCCGCTCTCGACAGTACCTACATCAACAATGCAGAGATGATCTACGGGCTGGCAGCCGTAAATGGGTACGATATGACGCTCGTCCGGTTCAAGAATTTCCTGGCTGATCTTGAAGAGCCGGCCACCCATACCATAACTCTCATCGCAAAATCGGTCGCAAACGCCCCTGATCGCCGCATGGATCTCCTCAATGTCAAGTACCTTGTGGGAACGCCATGGAACGACAGTTATGCGGCCCTTAACGGTAGGCCGGACCGCTTCAAACTCGTGTTTTCCGATGGACCGGTGAGCGTTTTTGAAAACCTTAACGTACTGCCTCGCAGTTTCTTCGTGCCGGCCTCGAAGGGTTCCATCGAAGTTCAGCCTGACGAACAGCGGGAACTGCTCCGGTTAAAAGATCCCTCATTCGATCCGGAGAAATCCGTCATCTTGCAGGCCCTACCGCCAAGCCTCGCGGGAGCCTACACGCAGAACGGCGTTACCGTACCCGACGTTCCGAATGCCGTCTCCATTGTTTCCGGACGCACGAATGGGATGGACCTCGCTGTTGAGAATGCTCAACCGGGAGTTCTTATCGTCAGCCAAACGTTCTATCCCGGTTGGCTGGCTGTCGTCGATGGAGAGGAAACCGCAGTCGTTCCAGCGGACTATGCTCTCGTCGGTATTCCACTCCGCCCGGGGGCCCACACTATCAAGCTCGAATTCCGGCCGTTGAGTTTTCGGATTGGTCTGATCATTTCGGTTCTGTCAATTCTACTTGCAGCGGGATTGCTGGTTGGTCGAACGACTGCTCTGCGCCGGCGAAGGCACAGAGCAGCGGAAGAGGAAAGTTAGGCAAAGCCTCACGCTCATTGCGATTCTGGCGATACATGGGAAGGGATGTACCCGAAATCACCGCTGCTTGCGGAAATGGGCCGCCGGAAAAAAGTAACCCCGGGGCAGGGCGGTTTATGAGTTAGGATGTCGGAGATGGAACTCCATCCGGTTATCGACATGCCGCGTCCGCGGTCCTTGATTCTTCGCATGGACATCACGAACATCTGCAATCTGGATTGCATCGGATGTGCATTGGTGGACGATCGAAAATCGTTCGGCGAGCCGGCGGCATCCATGCAGGTCGGCATCTTCGAAAAGATTGCTTCCGAAGTGTTTCCATACCTTTCGGAAGTCGCCCTCTCGTGCGAGGCGGAGCCGACCCTCCATCCTCAGTTTGCGCGGATCATGAAGACCATCGCCGACAGTAACCCTCCGCCGGTTCGGATGACGACGAACGGTACGATGTTTACCAAAGAGCGGCTGGACGCCATATTCGACGCCGGCATTTTCGGCATGAACGTTTCCATCGATGGTTTCGCCGCCGAAACGTTCGCCCGCCTGCGAAAAAACGGCCAGATCTCGACAGTATTTGAAGGCCTCGATGAAATCGTGCGCCGCAAAACGGCTTTGGGCCGCGGCGCTATGGATCTTCCGCGTATCTCGATTAATTACACGTTGATGAAGTCCACTCTGCACGAATTAATTCCTCTGATAGAATACGCGCGCCGCTGGGGACTCGAAGACTTCACCGTCACGCACGTGTATTCTCCGTATTCCAAGGACATGCGTCACGAATTTCTGTCCGACTGGCCCAAAGAAACGGACAGCGTGCTCATCAAGGCACAAGAGAAATGCCGGGAATACGGCTTCACACCGCGCTTTCCTGCATTATTCCATCCGGCGAAGCCTCCAGTCTGGCAACGTTTAGCTGCAAAACTGCGGCCCGCGCCGATGCTTCCTGTCGCAGTCGCTCCGTCTCAGCCTGGTCCGGCGTGTTCCGCTCCCTGGAATATGTTGAAGATCCGTTGGGACGGAAGCGTCCATCCTTGCGATTTGTGGAATTTCCATCATCCTCTAGCCTGAATTTCCACGGCACACCATTCGCCTAAGTTTTGTCAGCCGGAATCCCTGATTGCCGGCCCCCTCGAATCACGCTGAGAATGGCGTCGATCCGTATTCTCAAGAGAATTCACCGGATCATCCCAAGACGCCTTT
>DASXLG010000196.1 GCA_036496425.1 Terriglobia bacterium
CGGAAATCTATCACCTGGGAGCCCAAAGCCATGTCCGCGTGAGCTTCGATATACCGGAGTACACCGGAGAAATCACCGGGCTCGGCGCGGTGCGCATTCTTGAAGCGATTCGCGAGAGCGGCGTCATGACGCGCTTTTATAACGCATCGAGCAGCGAGATGTTCGGCAATGCGCCCGCCCCTCAACATGAGGCGACACCATTCGAACCTCGCAGCCCATACGCGGCGGCAAAAGTCTATGCCCACTGGATGACGGTAAATTACCGGGAGGGCTACACTCTTTTTGCCTGTAACGGAATCCTTTTCAATCACGAATCGCCCCGGCGCGGCGAAACATTTGTAAGCCGGAAAATCACGAAGGCAGTGGCGCGGATAAAGCTGGGCGTCCAGGACAAGCTCTTTCTCGGCAACCTGAATGCGCGCCGGGATTGGGGATTCGCCGGCGACTACGTCGAGGCGATCTGGCTGATGCTGCAGCAGGAAAAACCCGACGATTTCGTCATCGCAACAGGCGAAACGCACACTGTCAGTGAATTGCTGGACGAGGCGTTCGGATATTTCGATCTGGACTGGAAAAAGTATGTCGAGATCGATCCCCGTTACTACCGGCCAACCGAAGTGGATTTACTGCTGGGCGATGCGCAGAAAGCCAGGCGCATCCTGAAGTGGGAACCCAGAGTTCGCTTTAAGGATCTCGTCCGGATGATGGTCGACTCCGACTTCCAGCGTGAGAAAGTCAAATACCGCCCATGAGCTTCTGGCAAGACAAGCGGGTTCTGGTCACCGGCGGCACCGGATTCCTCGGCACGCACGTTGTGGCACGGCTGAACGCAAAACAGCCGGCGTCGGTGTTCGCGCCGGCAAGCGCCCAATATGACCTCGTAAAAGAAGCAAACGTGATCCGGCTCTATGAAGACTTCCGGCCGAACCTGGTTATTCACATGGCGGCACGGGTTGGCGGCATTGGCGCAAACCGGGCCACCCCCGGCAGGTTCTTCTATGAAAATGTCATCATGGGCGCTCAGGTCATGGAGTTCGCCCGCCAATATGGTGTTGAGAAATTCGTCGCGCTCGGAACGATATGCGCTTATCCGAAATTCACGCCGATTCCCTTCAAGGAGGACGATCTGTGGAACGGCTATCCGGAAGAGACCAACGCACCCTATGGCCTCGCCAAGAAAATGCTTCTGGTACAGGCCGACGCTTACCGCAGCCAGTATGGATTTAATGCGATTTACCTGTTGCCGGTGAACCTCTACGGCCCCGGCGATAACTTCGATCTGAATACCTCACATGTGATCCCCGCCATGATTCGGAAGTGTGTGACGGCGGTGCGGGAGGCGGCACGGGAAATCATCTTATGGGGAACCGGGACGCCGACCCGCGAGTTTCTGTACGTCGAAGATGCCGCGGAGGCAATCGTTCTTGCGGCCGAACGATATAACGGAAGCGATCCCATCAATCTTGGCTCCGGGACGGAAATCAGCATTCGAGATCTGGCGGCGCTGATCGCCAGCCTCTGCGGCTTTAACGGCAAAATTGTCTGGGACGAGAGCCAGCCCGACGGGCAACCGCGGAGAGCACTCGACGTCACACGCGCCGAAAAACGCTTCAGCTTCCGTGCGCAAACGAATTTTGAAGCCGGGCTCCGCCGGACAATTGATTGGTACAGGGCCAGATACTGACTCATGCGCTGCCCGCAACTTGCCGATTTACCACCGGTTCACGGAAAGAGAGGCTGGCCATGGTCCGAAGAGACCCTTCCCGCGAAGAGCAACCGCGATCCCGAAGCATGGCCCCGCGTCACCATCGTAACTCCATCGTTCAATCAGGGTATCTTTCTCGAAGAGACGATCCGCTCCGTCCTCCTTCAGGGCTATTCGAATCTCGAGTACATCATCATGGACGGCGGGTCGAAGGACTCCAGCGTGGATATCATCAAGAAATACGCAAGCCATCTCAGCCATTGGACAAGTCACAAGGACGGCGGTGCCGCGGATGCCATTCGCCGGGGTTTTGAGCGGGCGACCGGGCAGATCCTGGCTTATCTGAACTCCGACGATGTTTTTCTGCCGGGGGCAATCCACCATCTAGTCGAAGGAATCGAAGCGACTGGAGCCGATGTCGTGTACGGCAACACCTACTGGACCGACCAGGAAAACCGCGTTGTGGCCGAGCGCCGGCAGACGCCATTCTCCCGAGTGGCCTATTTCTATGGCGGCGCCGACATGCAGCAGCCCTCAACCTTCTGGAAGAGCCGGCTCTACCGCGAAGCGGGAGGCATGGATGCTTCCTACCAATGCGCATTCGATACCGATCTATTCGCTAAATTTGCTTCGAAAAAGGCAAAGTTTTCGCACGTTCGGCATTTTGTATCGTGTTGCCGCCTGCATTCCGCGCAGAAAACCGAAGTGCTGTTCAATACCTCCAAGAAGGAGAGCGACGAAATCCGGGCGCGTTATACCGCCTTCCCGGTACGATCTTTGGCGGGCATGCTGATCCGGAATTTCAGCCGGCTCCGGCGCATGTTCTGGTATCTGATTCAGGGTGATGCCATATGGCTTCTCGGCCGGATACCGGATCGTTTGAAATCGCGAACCGGCGCTGCAACCGGCGCAGGCCCGCGCTCGCGTTGGTTTTGAATATGCGAACGAAGGTATTTCATATCATTACGAAGCTCGATCTCGGCGGAGCGCAAAAAGTGACGCTGATGACGCTGGAGCGCCTCCCCTGCGAGCGCTACGATCTCACCCTCGTTACGTCGCCCGATGGCCTGCTGGTCGACTGGGCCAATCGAATTCCCGGCTTGAAACGAGTCTGGATCAATTCGATTGTGCGGGAGTTGCGCCCACTCAAAGACCTTCAGGCTTTTATCGAACTGTGGAGCCTCTTTAGGCGTGAGCGTCCTCAAATCGTTCACACGCACACCGCAAAGGTCGGCATCATCGCCCGCTGGGCGGCGAAACTGGCCGGCGTTCCATACATTTTCCATACGTCGCACGGTTTCGGATTCAACGATACGCAGTCCCCGTTGGAGCGAAGCTTTTACATTGGCCTGGAGCGCCTGACGGCAAAAATAACAACGACGCTGTTCATGGTTTCGTACGCAAACGCCAGAACCGCGGAACAGGTCGGCATGGCGAAGAAGGGGGCATGGGTTCTGACGCGCGACGCCATCTCGGTCGAAGAATTCATGAAGCCGGCTCCGGTCCGGCAAAAGCTTTCAGGCTGGGGCATCCCCGGCGACAAAGTGGTTGTCGGCATGATCGCGTGTTTTAAAGCGCAAAAAGCCCCGGAAGATTTCATTGAAGTTGCCGCTCGTGTTCTCCATAAGACGCAGGCTGCTCATTTCATCATGGCGGGAGATGGAGAGCTCCGTCCATCTGTTGAGGAACGCATCCTCAGGCACGGTATCGGCGACAGGGTAACGCTGCTTGGCTGGCAGTCTGAAAGCGAAATGCCCGAACTGTACCGGAATCTCGACATCGTCGCCCTCACCTCGCTCTGGGAAGGATTGCCGTGCGTTTTCTCCGAGGCGATGGCCTGCGAACTGCCGATCGTTGCTACGAACGTCGATGGAGCCAGAGAGGCCATCGTGAATTCCGAGAATGGTTTCCTCCATGAGCCGCACGACGTCGACGGGATGGCGGCGTCGGTTTTAAAACTGATTGGTGATCACGACCTTCGGCACAAAATGGGGCAGAGCGGGAAAAGCCGCGTCATGGAGTTCGACATCGGAAAATCGGCGGAGACTGTCGATTTGACCTACCGCAAATATCTGGGAATGGGGAAGGAGCCACAAGAAGCACAGGAGGCTCAAGAAAAACGCGACTTCTCTTGAGCCTCTTGTGCTTCTTGTGGCTCCTTCCCCACCGACCGTATCACCTGCCGGTATTTCTCAAGGAACACGGCACGATCAAAATCTTTCAACCTCTCCAGTCCCGCTGCGATGTATCTCTGCCGCAGTTCCGGATTGCTCAGCATCTGGAGCATCGCATCCGCCATCGCTGCTTCTTCGGGGGTAAGCGGATCGGCGCCGCTGTACATTCTCTCGTCCACTGCCGGCGTCAGCATCCCAAACTCCGCAGCGCCTCGCGGCGCCAGGATTTCAGCCGGACCAAGGCATCTGGTTGAGATGACCGGAAGCCTGCAGGCCATGGCCTCCATAAGCACCAGCGAGAGACCTTCAGTCACCGAAGAGAGCACGAATAAATCGGCTCTGGCCAGAAACTTGAATGGGTTCTCCTGCCATCCCAAAAAAGAGACGTCTTTTTCGATGCCCAGTTCCCTTGCAAGCCTCCGCAGATACTCTTCCAGTTCGCCCGTCCCCAGGATGGCCAGCCGGCAGTTCATCGTCTTGCGAACCTCGGCAAAGGCGCGCAGCAGATGCCACTGCCCTTTCAGGGGATGCAACCGCCCCACCGTAATGATGACGGGCGCGGTTCTGTCCCATGGACAATCCACTTCCTCCGCAGCTCTGCTCCGGATTTGCTCGCCGTCGACGGAAGTGACGATAACGGCAATGCGGTCCTCGGGAATGCCAAAATACGTGACCAGGTCTGCTTTGATCGTGTCGGAAACCGCAATGATGGCCGCCCGTGTGTAAAGCGTCTTCAGGAGAACATCAAAGATCCTCGCCTCCATTTTGCCGCGCAAGTATGAACTCGATGAAAGGTGGTTGTGCACCGTCAGTATCGGCCGCGGAGCGACAAGCGCGTTTATGAAATTCGCTTCTCCCATGAAGCTGATCACGCAGTCCGGCTGCTCTTTTCTCAGCAGCCGTTTGAACCTGACGGTTCTACGAACGAATCCGAGCGCCCGCCCTATCATCGAATTCTTCTCAATAGGCAGATCCATCGAGAGAAGGCGGCCTTGAAACGGATAGCCGGGCCTCTTCTCAAAGACGACCAGCACTATTTCCCCCATTTCAAGGTTGAACGACAGGTCGGACAGGATCTTTTCGGCGCCGCCGTCGGAAATGTGCGGGATGAGAAGCATCACTTTCATGGGCGCCCTTCAGATGCTGCCGCGCTGCGACAATTCATCGACGACGGCACACATCGGCGCGAACGGGAAGCGTTTGAGCATATCGCTCAGCTTCGAAGCGATCGATTGACGCCCGAGGTTGACGTAAACGTTGCGCGCCAGGCCCTTGTGGGAATGCAGCGGTTGCGGATCAAATTCGTGCGGATGCAGGTACAGCACCAGCGGCCGGTTTTCCCGCGCGATCATTCCAGCGGCAATGGCGATCGAAGCCCTCGGCATTGCCCGCCAGAACCCTCCGCCAGCAACAGGTAATCGCCGGCCTGCAAGCTTTACAACGGAGAGAGGCATCTCGACCAGCGTTCCGCCCGGCCTCGCCACTGTTACCGGCACGATCGAATGATCCCCGATTCCGTAATGCCGACCTGGAAACGGGAACACACTGGATGAGTAAAGCATGCCCTCTTCCAGCATCACCTCGTATGCCCAGCTCTGTCCCTGGCCGAGGCTGAAATATGGTGCCCGATACCCCTTCGGACGAACGCCGATGATGGCGGATATCACATCAAGCGAACGCCGGATGTCGTCGCGGAACGAAGACGGATTCAGGTCCGACAGCAGGTCGTGCCCATAACCATGCGACGCAATCTCATGACCAGCCGCGTGCAGGCGCTTGATCCATTCGGGGTAACGCTCCGCCGTACGTCCCAGAGTGAAGAAGGTGCAGCGGACATTGGCCTTGTCGAAAATCGACTCGATACACTCGAGCTGGCGGTTGAAGGCGCTGGCGAATGCCGCCGGATCGGCCGGAGTGACGTGCTCGACGTCCGAGTACCAATCCTCGAGATCGATGCTGGCGCAATGCTTCACCGTTTCACCGTTTCACCAGGATGTGATGCGGGAACGGATAGTCGTCGGAGGTGCGCCAGGTAAACAGGTGACTGCCGTCACAGCGAAATCGCGAACTGTTCTTGAAGAATGCCAGGCAGGGCGCATTCTTGGATGTCTGGAGGTATTGGGCGTGGATTTCAGCCATCTCGCGAGACCGCGCGCTATCGATTGCGGCGGCCAGCATCAACTCTTCGACTCCCCGCCCCATGACCCGGCAGCTTAACAGGTAATCCGTAATCAGAGCATGGGTTCGATTCACCTGAAGCCCAATCATTCCTGTTAAACCATAGTCCCCAAACTTGTCGGACACCCGGAAAACCAGGAGATCGTTTCCCGGCCGGGTAGACCAATCGAGCAGTTCTGCTTCGCTCATCCGCCGCGTCGACAGATTCATCTGATTGGTCTTGTTAAAGAGCTGGGCTGCTCTTGCGGCATTGGACCGCGAGAGTGTCTCTACACATACCTTCATCTGGAGCGACTCCAGCCAGTCTGCCATGGATTGAAACGCGTTCCTGGTTTCACTTCTTTCGCGATCAATGACGTACATCCGGCCTCGCTGCAGGTCTTCGCTGGTAATGGATGCTTTATCGAAGCAGGACAATTTCGCCAGGGACTCGGTGTAAAGGAATACATCCTGAGGCCATTCGGGAACGCTGACCGCGGGCAGCGCGGAGCGGATGCGACTCCGTTCCGCCGCCGAATCATCGACGTAGACAACGGAAGACAAGTCCAGATTCAATTCATTTGCGATTTCGACGATATTCTGCGCTTTGTCCGACCAATTGATACGCCAGGCGGCGAAGTCGACGCGCCGGAGAATCATTTCGGGGTGCTTATCGATGGCTTCGAGCGCGACGGATTCGTCGTTCTTGCTTGCGATCGCCAGCACCACTCCGGTATGACTGAGGGCTTTTACGGCCTGCTGAAAATCCCCGTACGCCTCACCGATCGCATCGTGGCCGCCCAAACGAATGCCTTCCCAGCCGACCTCCCCCACGATCCCGCCCCACAGAGTCTCGTCGAGATCCAGAATCAGAAGCTTCCGGCTGCGGCCTTGAAGACTGTGCAGCGCCGACTTCAGAGTCCCTGCAGCAGCCTCGAACACCTCCGGGCTGAACGGTACTTTCGCCAGAAACCAAAGCTTCCGATTCCAGGCTTTCGCTCCGGCTGCAGAGATCCATGAACCGGCGTTAAGAACAAAAATATTTGTCTGCGGCGCCAGGCGGTCGCTGAGCGCGACATTCATCCGCATTAATGACAAGGTCGCGCCGTCCGCCGGCATGTTCCACACTCCGAAATCCCGGCGGAAATGAGGCTGAGTCCAGGACATGAAGAAAAGGTGTTTTACCCGGCGTGCGGCGCTAATCAACGCTGTGGCGAATGCTTCCACTTCTGCACTCAGAGACTCCGCGGAAACGGCTCCGCGTTTCAGCAGAGTATCGTACGCCCCAATTACGGCCTCGGGACGCGCCCAGACAATCAGGCAATCGCAGTCGGGACTCGTTTTGCCTTCCGAAATTTGAAGCAGCGGCGGTGCGACTTGCCCGAACGGGCCAACAACGGCCTCGCAGGCCGGCTCGTTGTCATCGCGGTTGAGAAAATCCGCCAGAGGCTGAATATTGAAATCGGAAAGTATCAGGCAGCGCGTCTTCGCGGAACTCACTGGCTGTCTCCAAGAACCTGCAACACACGATCCGCCAGTGAACCCACGGTCTCGACTTGAAGATCCTGGGCCATCAAACGCTGAACAAGAAGTGTCTCGGAGCCGAGCGCCGCATTTAATGCTTCCTCAAGCTGAACCAGAAACATGACGGTCCCGAGTGAATCCAGCACGGCGGACTCCTGGCCGATGACTACAGTCGATTCTTGAAAGGGCGGTTTCTCCGCAATACCTTTCATGGAGCAGGCCGACCGCAGGGACTTCAGGACGGCATTTATGGCTTCGTCTCGCTTCATCGTAACGAAATCTCAGGCCCGGAGGGCCGGTAGAGCCTAGCCCACGGTGTTAGCCGTGGGTAGATTTTCGCAACAGTGCAAGCCACGGAGTGGCGAAAGATTCGGTGGACAATCTTTCGCCACTCCGTGGCTCCATCACTTTCCTATCACATTCCACGCCCTTACGGGCGTGGCTAGAGTCTCATGGCCCTCCGGGCCTTGGGACCCCTAGAACGCATCATGATCGGCAAAGGTGAAATGCCAGTCGCCAATTTTAGCAGGGAGGACACAAGCGGGCTTTCGTCCGGTGAGTTTCTTGATGAGTACGTACTTCTCATTCGATTTGAAATACCCGGCGTTCCTGAGCGCCGCCTGCATGCCAAGACTACTGGAAAGACACAGAATTACGTCACAGTCGGATTCCGCGGCCCTCTTTTCCAATTCCAGAAGGCCAAAGCGCAAGGCGTCCTCCTGCGAAAGCTGATGCCCCATTTCCATAATGACGAAAGACCGAATCTCCGGACCGCGTACAGCAGACCGGTAGACGATAGCGGCCTGGGTGCTGCCGGAGCGCTGAACGGATAAGATTCGGTACTCATCTCCATCGGGGTTGGCGTGATACCGCTTGCCGAAGGATTCCGCTGTCAGCGGCTGCTGCACCTGGGAGGAGAATGCTGCCCTCAAAGCCGGCATGTAAATATCGGGATCGCATCCCACCGCCCGGCTGTCTTTAATCGAATATGGAGAGCTTGAAGACGAACGCCTGATCAGGCGGTATTTCGAATAAAAATAGTCCGGGAGGTTGCCCAACTGCGCTGCAAGACTTCCGAACCCTTTGTATTTGGAAACCAGGCGCGTCGGCCGAATCGGCTTGACCAGCACCGGCATTTCACCGACATTTTCCATGCCCAGGGCCAGATGTCCAGCCAGCACGTCGGGACGCCTGATTGCGCCGTAGACCACATCCATGCCCAGTTCCGCCGCGCCGGCCATCATGGCAAAGAGCAACCGGGGATACAGGGTTGTCCGCCGATAGTCGGGCCGGACGCATAAATTAGTCCAATATCCTGCGGCACATCGGTTTCCGGACACTTCTAATACGCACGGCTGGAGCATCGTGACGCCGACGAGATCGCTGCCGGCAACCGCGACCCAGGCGTAGTACTCCCCGGGCCTGAGATCCGAAAGCGTCGTTCGGACGGTTTCAAGCGGATAGGTCCGGTCCGAAACCATCCGCAGGAGGTCGATGAACTCAGGGATGTCGCGGGAGACGGCGCGTCGGATCGATAGGGCTGGGGCCTGGCCGGTCAAAGCCCGTAAATCTTACCGCAATTTCCATTTTCGGTCTTGATGAGTCAAGAAGCTGAGCCAGCCTTAGGGCCTACCAGTATCGCCGGACGCCGGCCGAGTCGAACCGTTCTTCATTACTTGCAAGCAAAAGATCCTCGGATTGCGCTTGAACGATGAGCATTCGATCGAAAGGATCTCGATGATTCATCCGAAGTTGACCAGCGAGTTCGGCATGAATCAGAGAAATCGGCAGCGGAGTGAATTGTTGGTCCAGAACGTAAGCGTTAACAGTTCCGGCGGCGCTTGGCCACTCCAGCTTACCGAGATCTACTTTGATCGCAATTTCCCACGCAGTTGCGGCGCTCACATAGATTCTGTTGGTCGAATCGCCGATCGCGGTGTGTACCTTTCGCGGCAGACGGGCATTTGAGGTCGCCCACCAGAGGAGCGCGTGCGTATCGAGCAACAGTTTCACGATTTACGGCCACTGAAGCGATCCAGAATCTCGGCCGGAAGAGGTTCAAAGAACGAATTTGGAATCTTAACCACACCTCGCAACGTACCTGGCTGTCTTTTCGGTTGCTGATTCACGATTGGAACCAGCCGCGCTACCGGAACATCGCCGCGTGCAATCACGATCTCTTCGCCGTGATGCGCCCGTTCGATCAGCTGGGACAGATTTGTCTTTGCCGCATGAATTGTGACTTTCATCAGCACCATATTAGCTAACATCTTTAGCTAATTCAAATGTGCCGGTATAAACGACTAATTCTCACCGCAATCGACGCGCATGATCCACTGCGGCAGGATCGGCAGCAGGGTCTGACCTTTTTCGAGGAGCGGGAGATCCGCTTCCCGGCCGGCCAACAGAATCCGCTCAATCGTCTCCCGCGCCTGTAGGCGCCGGCTCTGGGGTCAGCTCCGTTTGTAGTGCCGTCCGAAGCCGGGCTTTCGGTGAGGTATGTGACGCGAGCGCGTCGCAGCGGAGAAGAAATCATTGGAGGAGCAGGTTGTCAGGAGTTTTTCGACGGCTAAGACCACAAACCGAAAGAATGGCGGCAGCCGTAGATCTTTATCCTTTCAATACGGATCGCATAAGATCGCCTAAACTCGATAGGGCCAGAGAATATCGGAGAGGGTTAAAGAGCGTGTCTGATCG
>DASXLG010000197.1 GCA_036496425.1 Terriglobia bacterium
GTTAAGAGTCCTTTGCCGCGCCCATCCGCGTCATCCGCGTCATCTGCGGCTACTGTCCCTCTATCCAGAGCTCGCCATCCTCAAAAAACTCTTTCTTCCAGATGGGAACCACTTTTTTCAATTTATCAATAGCGTAATGGCAGGCATCGAACGCGGCGCGGCGATGCGGTGAAGTGACGATGACGGCGACGCTGGTTTCGCCGATCTCCAGGCGTCCCAGGCGATGCACCATCGCGATGCAGCCGATCTCCCACGCCTGGCGCACGAACGTTCCGATTTCTTCCAGCTTCTTCAATGCCATCGCGTCATACCCCTCGTAGACGAGGTGCAGCGTGCGCTTCCCTTTCGAATTATTTCGCACGACGCCTTCGAAAACGCAAATCGCGCCGTCTTCCGGACGCAGCATCTGCCTGGCGATTTTTTGAGCATCGATGACATCCCGCGTGATCCGGTACAGGTCACCGGGGCGCGCGATGTTCAGGGTATCGGAGTCGACCGCGCCGCCGCTGACGGGCGGAAAGATTGCGACCTCGTCTCCCTCCTGCACAGCCGCGGACTGATCGACATATTCTTCATTGATCGCGGTCAACACGACCGTCCGGTAATCCTTGATTCGCGGATAGGCGCTCTCCAGCCGCGAGAGCACGTCGGACACGGTCGCCCCCGCAGGAACATCGAGTTGCAGTTGCCGCGCGCCGACAATGTCTTTGAGTGTAGCGAAGAAGAGTAACCGGACCTGCATTTTGTCGGATATTAGCACAAATGCTACACTGGCGGACTTCAATGAATCGGGCCTTACACTTCAGTTACGGCTGCGTCCGGCCGGCCTTGGGCTTCGCCCTGCTGATCGCCTGTCTCGCCCTTTGTTCC
Organism: Terriglobia bacterium; assembly: GCA_036496425.1. Classification (NCBI taxonomy): domain Bacteria; kingdom Pseudomonadati; phylum Acidobacteriota; class Terriglobia; species Terriglobia bacterium. Next base: position 871 of record DASXLG010000197.1, read on the forward strand.
TGCACCGCTAACCGCCTTTCCCACGATGAAGCGCGCAAGAAAATCTCCGAAATCGGCCGTTCGAAGCTGATTCCAGATGCAATCGAAATCCGGCGCATCGTCTCACAGAGCGAAAACGAAGCCATCGCTGAGGCGACCATCACGCTGGCTTTCCAGTTCAAGCGCGCCACCGCCAATGCCGAGTGGAAGGTCGAAGCCGTCCGCCTCGGCGACCGCGACTGGATCAGCCTTGACGAACTGCTCGCGGCCATCAATGACGGCCGCCGCCGCACCACGGCACAATCGATGCAGGTACTGACGGCAGGAATCGAAAAATACCGCGCCATGAACGGCATGCTGCCCAATGCGAAGGATATTGTGGGGCTGACCGACATCTTGAGTCCCACCTATATGGCTCAGCTTGTACGCGAAGACGGCTGGGGTCAGCCCATCATCTATGAACTAACAGGCCCATCCACGTTCCGGCTCGTTTCACGAGGAGCGGACGGTAGAGTTGGTACGGCGGACGACATCGTGATGGAAAACGGGCGAACTCTTACGCCGTGATATAATTCAACTCTCATGAATGTCATTCGCGAAGCGCAAGGCCGACAGGCCGCAGCCGCAACTAAAGTCGCGGAAACAGGCCTCCCCACCGAGGATTACGGCACGTTCCGCCTCTTCGGCTTCGAATCGTCCGACAAATCCGAAAGCGTCGTTGCCCTGGTCCGCGGCGATCTCGCTGCCGAGAAAACGCCGCTCGTCCGTATTCATTCCCAATGTCTTACCGGCGATGTCTTCGGCTCCGGACGATGCGACTGCGGGGCGCAACTCCATCTGGCTCTCGAAAAGATTGCCAAATGCGAGACGGGCATCCTGATTTACCAGCTTCAGGAAGGCCGCGGTATCGGTCTCATGAATAAGCTCCTGGCATACGAACTTCAGGATTCGGGACACGACACGGTCGAGGCCAACCGCCACCTTGGATTTGAAGCGGATCAGCGCAACTATGACCTATGCGCCGAGGTGCTGCGCTCGTTTGCCGTCACCGGCGTGCGGCTGATGTCCAACAATCCCCGGAAAATCGAAGCTCTGGAGCATGCCGGCATCCACGTGGTCGAACGCGTCCCGATCGAGATACAGCCATCCGACAGCACCAAGGTTTACCTCCAGACGAAAAAGGCGAAACTCGGGCACTTGCTCTCGAAGGTGTAGGGAACCGGTTCTCTCACTTGAACCGGTATCGCGTGAGAGCCTTGTCGCCCTTTCTTTCGAGTATTTTCTCGATGGTTCCCAGTCTCAGATCGCGGCTGGCGGTGGGTGCGGAGAGCCTGACAAAGAAGGACTGATAGTCTTTCCGCGAAAACCACTCCCGTTGAAACCGGTCACGGGCAGCTTGTAGCCGATCTTCAGGCACAACGGCCTCCACGCGCAATTCACTCAACAAGCCTTGGGTGCCGTCCAATATCGCCCTGAGCATGAATTCGACAAAGACGGTTGAGTCGGCGCTGCGATCGGTTTCTTCCAGGGCCCGGTAATAATCCTTCTGCCGCTCGCGAACGATCGATTCCACAGCGACATACTCGAAGACGGGGTGAAACCGCACCAACAAGACGTGCTGCCAAAGCCGGCCCATTCGCCCATTTCCATCCGAAAACGGATGAATGACCTCGAATTCGTGGTGAAAGACCGACGAGGAAATGAGTGGTGTTGATTTCGATTTTCTGACAAATAAGAGCAGTTCCTTCACCAATCCCTGAACGTACTGAGCTTTGGGAGCGACGTGAGAAACCCTCGATCCCTTCATGATCCCGATGCTGCCGGTCCGCCATTTGCCGGCATCCGGAATGATTCCGTTCATGAGAACTGCGTGTGCTCGACGGAGAGACGAGATCGAGTACGGCTCAAAATCCGTGGCTTGATCATAGGCGGCATTGGCGTTCTGCGCTTCGAGGATATCCTTCCGAAATCCGGCGACGCGTTTCCCATCGAGCAATGCCGTTACCTGCTCAATAGACAATGTATTTCCCTCGATCGCCAGGCTGCCCTGAATTGTCCTGATACGATTCAGCCGCCGGAGTTTGGGCTGTGGCTTCGCTCCACTCAGCCCTTCATAGCGTCCGAGAAGGCGGGTGATTTCACTGCAGAGTCAAGGGAAGGTAGTGTCTCAGTTTGAAATTTCGGGAATAACAACTCCCCTCCTCGAGGAGGAGGGGTGCCCGAAGGGCGGGGTGGTCGCTCACAATTCATGTTGATTCCAGCCATGTTCCGGCCCTGAAGAAAACGTCTTTTGCTATCACATTGCCGCCGGGCACGTCGAAGTTCGACAATATTCAGAGGAGCGGCATATGAAATCCATCGTGTTTCCCATCCTGTTGGCAAGCTTGGCCGCTATGGTTCCCGCAGCGGCTCCCGTTCCCCAGCGGGATACGGTGCGCGCGGACGTGAATGTCGTCTCGATCTACTTCACGGTGAGGGATAAGCGCGAGCGTCTGGTGACCGGCCTCACAAAAGACGCTTTCAAGGTCGTTGAAAACGGGAAGCCACAGCAGATTTCATTTTTCGCGGATCACAACGATCTGCCGATGAATGTGGGCGTGCTCCTGGACACAAGCACGGTGATGGCCCGTACCCTCGGGCTCGAGGCGAACGCCGCCTCGCAGTTCTTCCGAACCGTGATGCGCCCGAACGATCAGGGCTTTCTCGTGAGCTATGCAGCGCATGTCGAAACGTTGCAGGTGCCGATCGAAGATGCGGTCCGTCTCGCAGACAGAGCCCAGGATATCCGGAAAGGCGCCCGCATTTTTGACGACGGTCCGCTGCCGACCCAGGGTACCCCGCGGACCACGCAGCCCTTTCCAATTCCCGGCAGGCTTCCGGTGCCTGTTACGATGCCTCCGAACATTCCGGACACATCCAGCCTGCGGGTCGCGAAGTTGTATGACGCGGTGAATGAGTCGGTTGAACGCTTTCTCAGCCCGGAGTTCGGACGGAAAGTCCTCGTCATCGCAGCGCTCGCGGATGATGCGCACAGCGAAAGCACGCTGAGGGATGCCCTGAAGACACTCAAAGAAAACGACGTCATCGCGTATGTTCTCGAAGTCCAACATGCGCCGCGAAGCGGCCGTGACGATTGCGATATCCGTCACATCTTCCGGAACGAAGACGAATTCCGCATCTCACGTCTGGCCGTCGAAACCGGAGGACGCGTCATCCGTGTGGAAGGATTCGAGAAAATGCAGGCGGCTTTCGAGCAGATTGCCGACGAACTGCATCATCAATACAGTATCGGTTATCGGCCCGCGAATCAGGACTGGGATGGCGCCTTCCGCAAGGTCAGCATCGACGCCGGAAAGCGTTTCAAGGTTTCTGCGCGCGACGGGTATTACGCCAATCTCCGCCACTGACGGCATCCCGGGAGTGTAGCCAGTATCGCGACAAGGCCGTAAGTTTTAGTTTTTTTGACAAAGGTTTTAGCCGCAGATGACGCGGATGACGCAGATGGGGCGCAAAAACGAACTTCATGATGCGCCCCCATCTGCGTCATCCGCGTCATCTGCGGCTAAAACAGTTTGATTGCGGTATAGCCGCGCTATGCCTTTGGTGGCTAATTTCCCAGCCGCTGTTTTGACGTCCTCTAAAATCGAGGACACATCCGGTTTCATCTCACGACCACCTACATATGTCGCGCGAACGTTGTGCCGCGAAGCCGAGTAAACCATCGCTTCAATAGGGTCAAATACCGGCTGCAACGCAATATCGCTCAAATCGATAACCACAAAATCGGCACGCTTCCCGGCATCCAGACTGCCCAGCTGATCGCCTAAACCCAGGCACTCGGCGCCGCCAAGCGTGGCCATCCGGAATGCCGCTTGCGCATTGAGGGCCTCGAATTGTTTCGTGCGGGCGCGCTGCTGGAAAACCGCCGACCGCATTTCCTCGAACATATCGACGGCGTTGTTGCTGGCGACGCTGTCTGTGCCCAGGCCGATCGAAATCCCGGTTTCCCGCATTTCCGACAGCCGGGCGATCCCGTGAGCGAGCTTCGCATTCGACTTCGGGCAATGCACCAACGACGGCCGGCTTTCGCGGAGAAGCTGCAGATCCGCGTCTTCCAGATCGACCGCATGCACCAGAAGCGTTTCTGGACGCAGCAACCCGAGTTGCGCGAGATACGCCAGCGGACTGCAGCCCGGCGGCTCTACCGGAATGCCCCGCTCAGCCCAGCGTTCCGCGAAAATCCCGGCGCCCCGGCGGACAAACAGACCTTCGTCTTCGGATTCGCCGATGTGCGTCGTCAATGGGAGACGCTCCCGGCGTGCAAGCTCGTCGACCGCGCGATAAAGTTTCGCCGAAACCGTGAAGGGCGCGTGTGGCGAAACTCCAAGGCGCAGCGTCGCCTGTTCGTCCGGACGGTAACGGTCCAGCTTTTCCCTGAGGCCGGCGATGGCGTCATCGGCCTGGGATTCGGCCGGTCCGAAGACTTCCTGATAAGCGATGCCCTGAAGCCCGAACTCCCCCATCGCGGTCCAGGCCGTGCCGAGATCCATCACTTCGCCGAGACACGTCACGCCTGCGCGCAACATTTCGATCGCTCCCAGGCGCGCCGATGCGAGCAGGTCGGCGCGCGAAAGCACTTTGTATTTCGCGTGGGTCAGCCGCGGAATCCAGTCCCCGAACGGCAGATCATCGAGGTAGCCGCGTAAAATAGTGAGTTCGATATGCGAATGCGCATTGACGAAGCCTGGAATGATGGCGCATCCGGGAAACCGGACAACGCCCGGTGCATTCGCCGGCGGCGCCGCAAGGATCCGTCCGTTTTCCACCGCGATGCAGCCGCCGCGAACCGGTGGAGATGAGACCGGGCAGATCCAGTCGGCTTCGTAAACCGTCATGCGGAAAAAACCTGTGAGCGCACGGTGAGCCGTTCGATCAGATCCTCTTTGACGCGATAGCCAATGCCCGGGCCGTCCGATTGCGCGATCCGCCCATCCGCCGAAACCTCGACCGGCGGATCGACGATGTCTTCGCTCCAGTAACGCTTGCTGGCGGAGACATCCCCCGGCAGCGAGAAGTTCTCCAGACTGGACAAGGCCACGTTATGTGCCCGGCCGATTCCCGACTCCAGCATCCCGCCGCACCACACCGGCACGCCGGCATCGCGGCAAACATCGTGAACGGCGCGCACCTCGCGGTGGCCGCCGACGCGGCCGAGCTTGATGTTGATGATCCGGCAGGCGCCGATCCGGATCGCCTTGCGCGCATCTTCGGCCGAATGGATCGATTCATCCAGGCAGATCGGCGTCGCAATCTGCCGCTGAAGCTCGGCGTGATCGATCATGTCCTCATAGTGGAGCGGCTGTTCGAACATCATGAGGTTGTAGTGGTCCATTTTCTGGAAAACGTCCACATCCGCAAGCGTATATGCCGAATTGGCATCGCCCATCAACGCAATCGACGGGAACGCTTCGCGTACCTGACGGATCACTTCGACATCCCATCCCGGTTTGATTTTGATCTTGATACGGCGGTAGCCGGCCTTCACTTCCGTGTCGATTTTCTCGAGCAGCTTGCCGATCGACGGTTGGATGCCAATGGAAACTCCGCAATCAATACGATCACGCGTTCCACCGAGCATTTTCCATAAGGGAAGGTTGCGGCGCCGCGCTTCAAGATCCCACAACGCCGTTTCCACTCCGGCCTTCGCCATGTTGTGGCCGCGAATGCCGCGAACCAGCTCGCCGAATCCCGCGGCACCGTCCAATTCCCTTCCGATGACGCCTGGAATGATGTAATCGCGCAGCACGTGCCACGCGGTTTCCCAGGTTTCGTAGCTGTAGAACGGGCCCTCGGCGGCCGTGACTTCCCCCCAGCCGGCCTGCCCGCCATCGGCCGTCTTCACTAAAATGATGTGGCGGTCCTGCGTCGCACCGAAACTCGTTTCGAAAGGATGAAGGAGCCGCATGCGCAGCTCGCGAAGTTCAATCCGCTGGATAAACACGGGATGCCCCAGGGATCAGGAGATAGGCGCTCCATTCGCCGGTGCGCTCGAAACCGGCAACGAAGTAGCCATCCCCGAAGTTTTTCAGGAATTGTTCGCGGACACGAAACAGAAGGTCCTTGAACGACGACGGACTTTGCCGCATCAAGGCCTGAACATCCGCCGGAATATAAAGCCGGCGCACATCGTCGCCGGGTGAAATGCGTGGACGCGGTTCGTTCAACCACCATTCCGCAATCAAGCGGTCGGTTTGAATGGATGTGAGCGGGCCATAGAGTTCGACCTGATAACGGCGGACAATGACGCCCAGTTTCTCGAGATTCAGCCAGGCGTTCTTTGCCTGCAGCGGATCGAACGTCCACTGGATCAGGCCGATGCCTCTCTGGAGCGCCGCGGCGCGCTGTTCGAGCTTCAACTTCGCGCCGATACCGGCGTTCCGGTGATCGGTTGCGACGGCCAGCATGTGCGAATGCCAGTACGGTTTGCCGGCGCGGATCCCGGGCATCGAGTTCAGGAAGCCGATCATCCGTTCCCCGTCAAAGGCGCCGAGGACCAGTCCGCCGATCATGGTCTGGACCAGATATAAGCGCGGGGGCTGCAGATCGACCTCGGACGACCCGAAGGCTTCGCGCTGCAGTTCGACGCATCTTTCGAATTCAGGAAACGTGGTGAGCGGCCGGATTATGGTTGAAGTTTGGCCTTCTGCCATAGCGCTTCCATTTCATTCAGTGAGGTCTGATCGAGGCTCTTTCCCTGCCCGGCGAGCTGCCTCTCCATGTATTGAAACCGCGATTTGAATTTACGGTTTGCGCGTTTCAACGCCGACTCGGAGTCGATCTTCAAAAAGCGCGCGATGTTCACAATGCAGAACAGCATGTCGCCGATCTCGTCTTCCAGCCGGGCGCGCTTGTCGTCTTCACTGTCGTTCTCGATCACTTCCTTCAGCTCGCGCACTTCTTCCTCGAGCTTGTCGAAGATGCCTTCGACATCCGGCCAGTCAAAACCGACGCGCGCCACGCGTGCGGAGATCTGATGGGCCTCATGGATCGCCGGCAGCTTGCTGGGGATCCCTTCGAGCAGCGAGCGCTGTTCCGGCGTGCGGTTCTTCAGCTTCTCCGCCTTTTCCTGCGCCTTGATGGCTTCCCAGTTTTTGATGACCTCTTCCGGCGTCGAAGCGGATTCATTCCCGAAGACGTGCGGATGACGTCGAACGAGCTTCTCGGAGATTTTGCCGATGACGGTATCGATATCGAACTGCCCGGCTTCCCTGCCGAGCTGCGAGTGAAAGACGACATGCAGCAGCAGGTCGCCGAGTTCCTCGGACACGCCGTCGGGATCGTTGTTCTCGATGGCTTCGAGGACCTCGTAGACCTCTTCGACGAGCATCGGTTTCAACGAGTTGAAGTCCTGCTGTTTGTCCCAGGGACAGCCGGCCGGCCCGCGCAGCGTCGCCATGATTTCGACCAGTTTCTCGAACTTTGAGCCTGTGTTTCCGGCCATAAACTCATTATAGGGGCTGTGCTAAATTCATAACCTGATGAAAGTTGTCACCTCATTGGCCGAGGCCGCTATCTCGCAGGCATCGGTCGTCAGCATCGGGAACTTCGACGGCCTTCATCTCGGGCATCGCCGGATCCTCGAAACCGTGGTGAAGCGGTCCCGCGAGCTGGGTGTCCAGGCGGCCGCGATGACGTTTTCTCCGCACCCGATACGGTTTCTGGCGCCGGACCGGGCCCCCCGCATGATCAGCACGCTGGATCAGAGGGTCCGGCTGATCGAGAGCACCGGCATCGATCTGCTGTTTATCGCGAAGTTCGATCTGCCGTTTTCCCGTCTGCTGCCCGAAGAATTTGTCCGGCAGTACCTGATCGATGGATTCCATGCCCGTTCGGTTTGCGTCGGCGGAAACTTCAATTTCGGATACAAACAGCGGGGCTCGATCGAAACGCTGCGGCAGTTCAAGCCGGATTTCGAAATCATCGAAGTGCCTGCGGTTCGCGTGCGGGGCACGATCGTCAGCAGTTCCCGGATCCGCGAACTCGTGGGCGCCGGACGCGTATCGAAAGCCTGCCGCCTGCTTGGCCGCTGGATCGGGATTGAGGGCAAGATCGTCTCCGGCGCCGGCCGCGGCCGGACAATGAAGGTTCCAACCTTGAATCTCGAGCCGGCCAACGAGTTAATTCCGGCGGCCGGCGTCTACATCACGCGGATCGCGCTGGATAACGGCCGGATGCTCGATGCGGTTACGAACATCGGCACGCGTCCAACCTTCAACGAAACGTCGCTGACCGTCGAAACGTTTGTATTGAATGCTCCGGTGCCGGAAGACGCAGTCACGGCCCAGCTCGATTTTCTGCACCGTCTCCGCGACGAGCGAAAATTTGATTCGCCGGAAGAACTGCGCGCACAGATCGCGATCGATGTCCGCCGCGCGGAAAAGTTTTTCCGCAGGGTGTGACTATGGGCTTTGCAGCTTTGCACAAAAAGTGGCCGAGGTGAACATTCCCCGCCTTTCAAAGGCGGGGTGCCCGAGCGATCAAAACGGTAGAAACGCGAGGGCGGGCGCGAAGCGCGAGCCCGAAAGGGCGAAGCAGTAATAGTGGTTAGTAACGAACCGCGAAGCGCACCTTATTTGTTGATGGAGGTTACTAACCGCCCCGTCCGCGCCGCTAAAGAACGGGGCCATTTTGTTAATGGCGCAGCCACCCCGCCTTGGAAAGGCGGGGAATGTCGCTGTCAGCCACATTTTATGCAAAGCCGTGACTATGGAAAATCTCATCCAGATTGATATTTACTCCCGGCCGGGCTGCCACCTGTGCGACGACGCCAAGGGTGTGATCGAACGGGTTCAGGCCCGCTTCCCGTTTGCGCTCCGTGTCATCAACATCGAGTCCGATCCCGCACTCGAAAAGGCGTACGGCGAGCAGATCCCGGTGGTCTTTATCAACGGGAACAAAGCTTTCAAATACCATGTCGACGAACATGAACTCCTCGAAAAGGTGAAGCGACTGTGGAAAACGTAGACGTTCTGACGATTGCTGCCCATCCGGACGACATCGAACTGACTTGCGCCGGAACCCTCATCAAAATGGTCGATAAAGGGTATTCGGTTGGCATTCTCGACCTCACACAAGGCGAAATGGGAACCCGCGGTACTCCGGAAATCCGCGCCCGGGAAGCTGAAGCGGCGCGCGTTGCGATCGGGGCCAGGTGGCGCGAACGCTTGAACTTCGGGGATTCGCGGCTCACGGCATCGATCGAAAACCGCTTCGCGCTGGCCGAAAAAATTCGCGAAGCGAGGCCCCGGACCGTCGTCCTGCCTTATTGGGAGGCCCGCCATCCCGACCATTACACGGCCGCAACTCTCGGCTACGAAGCCTGTTACGCCGCCGGCCTCAAGCAACTGCCGGTCGCTGGACAGCCGCACCGGCCCAAGAAGATCATTTACGCGTCGATGTATTGGGAAGTGAAGTCCTCGTTTTTTGTCGACATTACCGCGCAGTGGGAGCGGAAGCTGGCCGCGATCAAATGTTTCGGTTCCCAGTTCGCAGGCGATCTCCGTGATATCACAGAGCTTTACCCGGCCTGGGGCAAGCTGGTCGACCGCATTACAACCCAGTGCAAGTATTTCGGCCACCTGATGGGAGTCGAATATGCTGAGCCCTTCGTGGTGAAGGAATCCATGGCGGTCGACGACATCGTCACGCTGCCGGTGGACTCCGTGTAAATGGCCAACAACGTGCGTTTGTAAAAAGGTGATGAGACTGAAACCGTTTAGCTCAGCGGTCGTCAAAGCCCTTGACACATTTTTGGACGCTCTTTACGATGAACCTACTTTGTCTGCGGAGAAACCAGATGACACATAAGGTAGCCCGCATGGGGCTTAGATTCTGCCTGGCCCTTTTGATCGCGGTTCCCTTTTCTCTCCTCGCTCAAGACTCCGCTCCGGCGCAAGACCAAAGCCAGAGCCCAGCCAATGCATCCACTTCGTCGACCGGCACGTCTGCCACGGATGCATCCACCAGTTCCACGAGCAAGGACAAAAAGGACAAGAAAGACAAGAAGGATAAAGATAAAAAGGACAAAGACAAAGAAAAGGCTGCTGAAGACTGCAAGAAGAAACCGAAGAACTGCGACGTCGATGATATCGGCAGCCGCGACATCAACAAGGGCAGCATCAACTTCGTCTCCCTGGACAAGGAAATTGCCATGGGCCGCCAGCTGGCGGCTGAAGTCGAACGTCAGGTGAAGCTGATCGACGACCCGACGATCAACGAATACATTAATCGCGTGGGCCAGAACATCGTCCGCAATTCGGATGCGAAGGTGCCCTTCACGATCAAAGTCGTCGAATCCGATGAAATCAATGCCTTCGCTCTGCCCGGCGGGTTCTTCTACGTCAATTCCGGACTGATTCTCGCCGCGGACGAAGAAGCCGAACTGGCCGGCGTGATGGCGCATGAAATCGGCCATGTCGCGGCCCGCCACGGCACGGAACAGTATTCGAAAGGTGAACTGATAAACGTCGCTTCGATTCCGCTTATTTTCATGGGCGGCATCGGCGGCTTCGCGATCCGGCAGGCCGCGGGATTCATCATCCCGGTTTCATTCCTGCAGTTCTCGCGCAAGGACGAAGCGGAAGCCGACTATCTCGGTCTCCAGTACATGTACAAAACCGGTTACGACCCGACCGCGACCGTGAGTTTCTTCGAGAAGCTGCAGGCCAAGGAAAGCGCCAAACCCGGCAGTGTCTCCAAGATGTTCAGTACACATCCGCCGACGGGCGACCGCATCGAGGCGGACAAGAAGAACATCGAGCTGATTCTCCCTTCACGCGAGCAGTACGTGGTCACGACATCCGAGTTCAACAGAGTTAAAATGCAGCTGGCGCAGCTTGAGAATCGCCGGCCTAATCAGCAGGAAGATTCGAATAAGCCCAGCCTGCGGCGGAAAACCCAGACCACCCGCCGCGATCCGAACGGCGGCAACGGCGGAGGCTCCAGCTCCGGCGATGACGGCGATCGGCCGACGTTGAAGCGCGCTCCCGGCAGCGACGGCGGCAATAGCACGGACACCAGTTCCCCGGATGATGACCGGCCGACGCTGAAACGCGCTCCGGGCGCCCAGGGTGGTTCGTCCGATTCCACTTCCACGAACACGTCGTCCTCATCGTCCACATCGGGGGCCGGCCCATCGGCGCAGTCCACTTCTTCAAGTTCGTCCGACTCGCAGGCCCAATCCACGAGTTCGACGAATTCCGACAATCCGCAGGACAGTGACCCCGACAAGCCGGTACTCAAGCGGCGCAACTGATCCTACTTAAAAGAAAACACCGATCGGAGCAGCAATTCTCGCTGCTCCGATTTTTTTGTGCCCCAAACTCGTGTATGATTTTGGTTTGTCCCTGGGGTCGTAGTTCAGTTGGTTAGAACGCCTGCCTGTCACGCAGGAGGTCGCGGGTTCGAGTCCCGTCGACCCCGTTTCAGAAGCAAAAAGCCCGGATGCGAATCCGGGCTTTTTGCTTTGGCGCGAAGAAAACAGTTCAGAGTATGCCCCCGAAAATGATAGAACTCCGGCGTCTCAAAGACGAAGGACTCGCCGTTAGACGTGCGCACAAAGGAAGGTGACAACTAACCCAGACAGGAAAGGAAAAGAAGATGAAGGCGCTCAAAGTTGCGTTGATTTTCACGGTTGTCGCTATTTCGGCGGCATTTTATTGCCTGCCCCACGCCCGGAGTCGTTCCGCAGGTCCAAACGCGATCGTTTCGCCGCTCTTAAGAGCCGGCCCCGCCGCGAGACCCGCAAACGTCGCAGGAACGAGTTATGGGCTGTTCAATTGTCAGGTGGGTCTGGACCCCACTTCAGTCTGCTATGACCCTTACCAGGTTCGGCACGCGTATGACATCGATCCTCTGATACATGCCGGCTTCGATGGCAAAGGGAAAACCATCGTTATCGTCGATGCTTTCCAGTCGCCGAACATCGTGCAGGAATTGAATACCTACAACGCGTTCTACGGCCTGCCCAGCCTGAACGGCCTCGGAAGTCCGAACAATTCCCACCTCGGATTGTTTACTCAGGTCGCGCCGGACGGGCTGACCGCGTTTGACCCAACGAATGCCGACATGAGCGGCTGGGCTCAGGAGATTTCGCTCGACGTGCAGTGGTCGCACGCCATTGCGCCGGGCGCCAACATTGTCCTGGTTCTGGCGAAATCCGATGCCGACGCGGATATCTTCAGCGCGACGAAATACGCGGTGAATCATCATCTGGGCGACGTTATTTCGCAGAGTTTCGGCGAGAACGAAAGCTGCATGGATCCCGGTCTTCTGGCCCAGCAACATCAGCTCTTTGCGCAGGCCACTCTGGAAAGCATCACGCTCATTGCCTCGGCGGGCGATTTCGGTTCAGGACAGCCGACCTGCGACGGCTCCGCCCTGACCCTGGCGGCGTCCACGCCGGCCTCGGATCCGCTGGTCACTTCCGTCGGCGGAACCGAACTGCACGCTGCGCCATATTGCCTGACGGCTTTGAGTTGCAACCCGGCAACGCATCCTGCGCCCGGAACTTATCAGAGCGAGAGGGTGTGGAACGAACCGGCTTTCGGAGCCGGCGGCGGCGGATTCAGCGTCATCTACGGTCAACCCTTTTACCAGCTCGCCGCTGTCCGCGGCAGCAAGCAGCGGGGCGTTCCCGACGTAACCTACAGCGCGGCGGTACTGCATGGCCTGCTGACGTATCTCAACATTCCCGGCATACCCGCCGGCTTTTATCTGTTCGGCGGGACCAGCGCGGGCTCGCCGCAATGGGCGGCGATCACGGCGATTGCGGACGAGAAAGCAGGACACGCTCTGGGCTTTATCAACTGGTCGTTGTATTTCGCCGGTTTGATTCCGCCGGAATATTCCCAGGCTTTCAACGATGTCACCAGCGGTAACAACGCGTTCGCCGGAGTTCCCGGATTCAAGGCGGGACCCGGTTGGGATGCTGCAAGCGGATTGGGGTCACCGAGCGCGGAGCAACTCGTCAACTTCGTCATCCTGGTCACCACACCGCTGGACGGCTTTTCGGCGGTCCTGGCCTCGCAACCGCATTCCAATGGATTCCTGTTCCCTCCCGGACATATGAAGCCGCATTGATGGGTAAGCCTGACCATTCCCCGCCTCTCCAAGGCGGGGTGGCTGCGCCATCAAAATGTGCCCGTTCCATAGCGGCGCAGACGGGGCGGTTAGTAATTTCCATCAACAGAATAAGGTGTGCTGTGCGGTTCTTTGATAACCGCCCCGCCCGAGCGGTCTAACGTTTGATCGCTCGGGCACCCCGCCTTGGAAAGGCGGGGACTGGCCGGGCTTTAGCTTGTTCGCGCTTCCTTCAAGGTATTCGCCAGGACCGCAATCAATCTGGCGCGGTCGATAGGTTTCCCGACAAACTCCTGAAATCCTGCCTGAATGGCGCGCTTCTGCTCGTCCTCGCTGACCAGGGCGCTCAACGCCACAACCGGCATGTGGTTCCCCGCGTGCCCGCGCATGGCGCGCATTTTGCGCAACAATGCGTAGCCATCGTCACCCGGCATGGAAAGATCGGCCAGAACGATGTCGGGCTTCTGTTTTCGAATCTTTTCCAGTGCTTCAGCAGCGGATTCCACCGCAATCACCTGCGCTCCGCTTTCCGACAGAATGTGGGTGACAACGGTGCGTGTATCCGCATGATCGTCGACGCATAACACGTGCACCCCGTCGAGCCGCGGCAGGTCTGCTTCATTTGCCGGGCGCTCTAATCCCGACAGGGAGGTCTCCGCTGCAGGAATTTCGAAGACAAAGTCGCTGCCGCCGCCTTTCGGACTCTCGACGCGAATCGTTCCACCATGCAATTCCGCAAGGTTCCGGGCGATAGCCAGGCCCAGGCCCAGACCATCGCGCGACGTCATACCCTGCTCGGATTGCCGGAAAGGATTGAAGAGATACGGCAGGAAGTCCGGGCGGATTCCCGGTCCGGTATCACGCACGGACAAATGCAGCAGCGAACCCTCTGCAGAAAGGCGGACACTGACCTTCCCGCCGGGCGGGGTGAACTTGACCGCATTTGAAATGATATTTTTGACAATCTGTTGAAGCCGCGCCGGATCGCCGCGAACAAAGCTGCGCTTCGTGAGAGTCTCGACGTTGAGCGCAATGCTTTTCGCTTCTGCCGGCCTCCGGAAATCATCGGCCACCGAACGAACAATGGCGTCCAACGGAACGGTAGCCAGGCTTAGCCGCAGAGTCCCCGAGACGATGCGGGAAACATCCAGCAGATCATCGACCAGCCTCGTGAGCTGCCTTGCATTGCGATCCAATGCCTCCATCGCCGCCGGTTGCTCGGCCTCGCTAAGCTGACGGCGTTTCAGGATCTCGCACCAGCCGACGATCACACCTAAAGGCGTGCGGAGCTCGTGCGATA
>DASXLG010000198.1 GCA_036496425.1 Terriglobia bacterium
CGCCGCTCTGCTGAATGATCCCGTAAGCCGTGGATAGCCCCAGCCCGGTGCCTTTCGACCTGTCTTTCGTTGTGAAGAACGGTTCGAAAATGTGAGACAGAGTCTCCGCGTCCATTCCACGCCCCGTATCCTGGACCGCAAGCATTACATAGTTGCCGCCTTCGAACTCTGCGCTGCTCCCAGGCGGTGTCGTAAGATTGATGTTTGCCGTTTCTATGCGAAGCGTGCCGCCACCCGTCATGGCGTCGAGCGCATTGACGACAAGATTCATCAGGACCTGTTCGATTTGTCCTTTATCGGCCTCGACGCTCCACAGGTCATCCGCAAGATCCCACTTCAGTTCGATGTTATCGCTGATGAGAGATCGAAGCATCTGGTCCATGTTCTTGACAACGCGGTTGAGATTGAGGATTTTCGGCTGCAGTACCTGTTTGCGTCCGAAGGCCAGGAGTTGTCGGGTGACCGATGCGGCTTTTTGCGCCGCATCATAGATCAACAGCAGGTCCGGCCGCATCGGATGGGTGTTACTGACGCGGCCGAGCAAGACCTCGCAGCGACCGCTGATGACCGTCAGAAGGTTGTTGAAATCGTGCGCTACGCCACCGGCCAGCCGTCCCACGGCTTCCATTTTGTACACCGCCTGGACTTCTTCTTCAAGGCGCCTGCGCGCGTCTTCAGAGCGGTTTCGTTCGGCAATTTCGTCGCGCAGGATGTCGTTGGCCCGGGCCAGCGCCGCCGTCCGGTTTTGTACCCGCAGTTCGAGTTCGTCATTGGAGCGGCGGAGCTCTTCTTCGAACCTCTTGCGCTCGGTGATGTCCCGGACGTGCAGGAGCATCGCCGGTTGGCCAAGATACTCAATGCGGCTGGTGCGGATCGAAACCGGAACAGACCGGCCGTCGACCGTGAAACTGAATCCTTCGAAGTCGGCCTTCGGCTGGGTGCTGAGCGTGATGATTTCGTTGCGCCGCTCGGGAGGGACTAATTCGGAGACGTTTTTCCCGATGATGTCTTCGCGCGTTATTCCGTGCAGCGCGGCCGCGGCCGGATTACAGTCGAGCACATTCCCGGCCATGTCCTCGATAAAGATGGCGTCGGGAGAACTCTCGAAAAACGTGCGAAAAAGCAGCTCGCGGTCCTGCGCCTTCATTCAGGGGCATTGTAGCAAACGGACGTTATTTCCTTTTTTCAAAGTGGCTGTCCCATTCATCCAGGCTGCGCGGCCAGTCTTCCTTCAACAGGCGGGAGAGTGCGCGGTCGGCGAGAAGGCGGCCTTCAGTCTGGCAGGTGGCGCAGTAGTTGCATTCGTTTTCTGCGTAGACGATGCGCTGGATGGGGGAGCCGCACACGGGGCACGGCTTTCCGTAGCGCCCGTGGACGGCCATTTCCGGCCGGAACGCCGTGACTTTGGCTGGAAATCCGTTGCCGGCCTCAAGCCTCAGTCTTTCGATCCATTCCGATAGTGTCGTTTGCACCGCACTGTGCAGCCGCGTGATTTCCTCGCCGCTCAATTTCTGTGTCAGCTTCATGGGCGAGAGGCGGGCGCGATGCAGGATTTCGTCGGAGTATGCATTGCCGATACCGGAGAACAGGCGCGGATCGGTCAGAGCCCGCTTCAATGTATGGTTCTCGCGAGTCAGCGGCTCCTGGAAAGCCTCGAGTGGGGAACCGAGCACCTCGAGAGCGCCGCGATTGAACGCATCGAGGTGCTTTTCGCCTTCGACGAGATAAAGCGACGCTCTTTTCTTCGATCCGGCCTCCGTCAGCAGAAGGGTACCGGAAGGGAAGTCGAATGACGCCAGTCCCAGTTTCCCAGGGATCTTCGCGCCGCGATCTTTCCATTGAAATCGCCCCGCGATCATGAGGTGAATCACAAGGAACAGATTTCCATCGAACTCCAGGACAATCTGTTTTCCCAGGCGGCGGATGCCCGCGACAGTCCTGTTGTGTAGAACGGAAATCGGCGGCGTGACAGACCTCACCACGAAGGGACTGGCCAGCCGGACGCCTTCCAGCGTCTGATGGAGTATTCGAGGCTTCAGGGCGTCGATATAAAGCAGCACATCCGGCAGTTCAGGCATAGACAGCGAGGTTCGCGCCGAAGGCTAAGATGTCGTGAGCCTGTCGAGGTAATCGGTTTCGTGGTTCTGCAGGAACCGGGGCCGGAGTACGCGATTCCACCACATTACGGCGCCGGTAATGAAAAGCAGCAGCGGTATCAGGCCGAGCACTGTCCAGAGGGCTTTGATCGGCCATCCGCCGAAGCGGCCGAAATGGAGCCGCGCCAGCCACTGCAGGACGGCATCCCCCGAGCGGGTTGCCGCGGGTCTGGACTCATCGATAGGTTGAAAGTGATCGACAACGTTTTGAAACGGATTCGGAAAAGCGAGATAGATTCCGGATACCGCCCACATGAAGACCAAAAGGAAAGTCCAGAAACCGGCGGCACTATGCAGATGCCAGTTGAACAATTTCCAGTTCGACTGCAAATCCACCGTCAGGCTGCGGCGCCAGCTCGCGATACCGGGCCACCAGATGATCATCCCCGTTACACACAGCAAGGCAAGTGCGATCGCGCCGATTCCATTTGCGCTCCGGCCTGTGTCGCCGTACAAAAGTTCATCATGCAACGATGCGAGCCATACAATGAAACGCACCATGGCCGGGTCCGGATACCCGAGGTACTTGCCGGTGTACGGATCGAAGATGCGGTGCAACGAACCCGGTACGCCGTCGCGCTCCAGCCAGATTTCGACCGCGAGTTTCGGATCCTTCTGCGGCCAGACGTGCGAAACCGAATACCCGGGAAAGAATCGCATCGCCGCTTGCTTCAACTGATCGTCGGTCATTCTCTCGCCGGCGATAGTCACAGGCGCCTGCGGATGGTTGAACATGTTGTGCAGTTCGATGCGGAATACAAGCAGGCTGCCGCTGACGCTGCTGACCAGAAGATAGATACCGACAGCTATACCGCTCCATAAATGAATCTGGAATAAAGCGCGCCGCGCCCATATATTTTGCGGACGGCTCCACAGCCTTCCGATAAGAGAAGGGGATTCGCTCACTGTGTACCTTGAACGTAGGGCTTCGGTTTGAGGAGAAGTTCCCGTCCGACGATGTAAAGCACGACGGTCAGGATCACGAGCGGAACGAGACCCAGGAGATCCGAGTAGCGTCCTTCAAAAAACGGATTATTCTTCGTCGCCCAGTCTTCGAAGCCGTTCAGCCTTACAGTGACGCCTTCACTGAGGTTCAGAAAGCTGTAAATGACACCGGCGAGCGTCGCGCCGGCGATATATCCGGAAGCAAGGAGCACACCCGGACTCTGGTCGGTCTTCGCGGCCATTTCCTCTTCGGTCAGCGCCAGATTCTCAGGTTTCTTGCGCAGATACCGGTCCACGCCCCAGCGGACCATGCCGCCGACGAAGATCGGCGTCGAGGTGGAGAGCGGCAGATACATGCCCACTGCAAATGCCAGCGAAGGTATCCCGCTCAATTCGAGGACAACCGACGTCATCACTCCCAGCAATACCAGTCCCCATGGCAGTTCGCCGCTCAGGATGCCCTTGATGATGTAAGACATCAGGGTCGCTTTGGGCGCCGTGAATTTGGGAACGCTTTGATTGCTGCCCGGAAGCTTGTCGTAGATTCCGTTGATGCCCGGATCGGCGAGATAAACCGGAACACCTTGATCGTTGACGAGGTAACGGCCGGAGGGACCATATTCCGGCGTGGTTTTATGAACCACGTAGTATGAATTACCGTCGGCCCTGGCTTGCGACCCTTTGACTGTGTCCCGCTTCGGCTGGTCCCCATTCTTCAGGTATTGGTCTGGATTGAAGTGGAAGCCTGCAGGAAACGTGAAGTCTCTGTTTTGTGAGACCGGCACGTAGACCGTGCCGGATTGATTCATTGCAAGCAGGATCGGTCCCAGCACCACGGCGGAGGCAAGCGCTCCGACCAGGATGGCGATCTGCTGGAATTTCGGTGTCGAGCCGACCAGGAATCCTGTTTTCAAGTCCTGCGATGTCGTTCCGCCGTTCGAGGCCGCGATGCAGACGATGCCGCCGATCGAGAGCGCCGTAACGAAATAGGGGGGCGCGGTCCAGCCGATGATCAGGAACACCAGACATGTCAGCAGCAGCGTCGCGACCGTCATGCCGGAAATGGGATTCGATGAAGAACCGATTTCCCCGGTCAGCCGCGACGATACAGTCACAAACAGGAACCCGAAAGCCACGATGAGCAGGGCGCCGACCAGGTTGCCGCGCAGATTGAGTTGCGGCGCAATCATGATGGCGAGCAGCAGCGCGATGATGCCGCCTAGAACGAACTTCATCGAAAGATCGTGGTCCGTGCGCGGCGCGCCGGCCGCCGCAGCCGATCTTGTCCGTCTGAGATCCGCGAGCCCGCCCATGAGTCCGCTCCAGATCACCGGCAGCGAGCGGATCAGGCTGATAATTCCGCCGGCAGCCACGGCGCCGGCTCCGATGTAGAGCACGTAGGCTTTCTGGATCTGCGAAACTGACATGTCTTTGATCAGGTGCGCGGTTTCCGGCGCCAGCGGTATGTTCCAGCCGCTGCCGAAGAATTTGATGGCCGGAATCAGTACGAGATACGACAGCACGCCGCCGGCGGTCATGATGCAGGAAATGCGCGGACCGATGATGTATCCGACGCCGAGGAGGGCCGGGTTGTTTTCGATCGAAATCGACGCCGCCTCGAAGGGTTTGCCGAAAACCTTCGTCGGGTATTCCTTCCAGGTCTTCCAGATTTCCTGGATGCCGTAATACAGGAATCCGATACCGAAGCCAGCCATGATGGTCTTTCCGCCCGTTGTCGCTTCGTCGATAATTCCTGTGTGCCGTGCGCCTTCAGCCGCTGCCGCCCGCGACTCGGCGGAAGCGCCGGCCTTCAGAACTTCGGCGCAGGCCGTGCCTTCGGGATATTTCAAAACCCCATGCTGCGCCACTATCAGGGCGCGCCGCAAAGGAATCATCATCAGAATTCCAAGCAGGCCGCCTAGAATCGCGACCAGCATCACGCGCGTCAATTCGAGATCGAAACCGAGGATGAGGATGGCCGGCATCGTCACGCCGATGCCGAACGCAATGGATTCGCCTGCGGAACCCGCGGTCTGAACGATGTTATTTTCTAAAATGGTCGCATCGCGGAGGCCGAGTTTGGAAAGAACACGGAATATCGTGATCGAGATGACGGCGACCGGGATCGAGGCGCTGACCGTGAGCCCCACCTTCAGGACAAGATAGAGCGACGAAGCGCCGAAGACCACTCCGAGAATCGTTCCCATGATCAGAGGCAGAATACCCAGTTCCCGCAAATGCGCTTCTGCGGGAATGAACGGCCTGAACCCTGCAAGGTGAGCGTTTTCATTGACAATGCCCACCCGGTCCAGGTTTTCCTTTCCGACCGGTATTCCGTTTATTCCACCGACATCAGATGACATCAAACGCTTCCTTTTTGCCTTTTAACGTGAATCGTAACAGTTATTCTATAAAAATTGGCTACATCTCATACGAGGAGAAGATGCAATGCAATATACACGCCTTGGGAATACGGGATTAGTGGTTTCGCGCCTGGCGTTCGGGGCCATGACTTTCGGCTCGGGCAAGGGCACGATGTTCGAAGCTATATCTAAGGTCGACCAGCCTCTGGCGAGTGAGCTTGTGGCGAAGGCGCTCGATGCGGGTATCAATCATTTCAATACGGCGGATGTCTATACGGCAGGCCAGTCGGAAGAGTTTCTCGGTAAAGCCCTCGGCGCCCGCCGCAAAGACGTCGTGATCTCCACGAAAGTGGGCTTTCGAAGCGGCGACGCCCTGGTTCATCAGGGGTTGTCGCGCCATCATATTCTCGAGTCCGCCGAAGGCAGCCTGAAGCGGTTGAATACGGATTACATTGATGTGTACCTCGTGCATCGGCTTGATCCTTACACCCCGGTCGAGGAGACGGTGGATGCGCTCGATAGCCTCGTGAGATCCGGCAAGGTCCGGTATGTCGGTTTCTCCAATTGGAATGCCTGGATCGCGGGAAAAGGGCTCGGGATCCAACGTCAACACGGCTGGGCGGAGTTCAAGGCAGCGGAACTGTATTACTCGCTCGTCGGCCGCGATCTGGAACACGAACTGGCTGCGTTTGTTCAGGATTCCGGGATCGGCGTTTTTGTATGGAGTCCGCTTGCGGGCGGCTTTCTCAGCGGGAAATACACCAGGGAGAATCCGAAGGGCGACGGCGGCCGGCTGACGGCTTTCGACATGCTTCCGTACGACAAGGAGAAGGGCTACCAGATTGTCGATCGCCTGCGGTCCATCGGCAAGGCTCACAACTCCAGTCCGGCGCAGGTGGCGCTGGCCTGGGTTCTCGGCAAGCCGTTCGTGAGTTCGATCCTGCTTGGAGCGAACAAGTTCTCGCAACTGGAGGAGAACCTCGGCGCCGCGGATCTGAGGATTGCGAAGGAAGATCTGGCGGCGCTCGATGAGATGACGGCTCCCGCGCAGGTCTATCCGAACTTCTTCAGCGCGCGCGTCGTGGATGAGCCGTTGCGTCAGGCCCTCAGCCGGACCTCGCATGGTTGACGTCATCGGTTATGACGCACGGGTGAGTCGGGTTAGCCGCAGATTAGGCGGATGACGCAGATTTTTGTTTGCAAGTCAGCAGCGGCATCTGCGGCATCTGCGGCATCTGCGGCATCTGCGGCTGGAAATTCTCCACCTTCACTGCTCCCACCATGGCCCAAACGTATTGATCATCATGACACCCAGCACGTGCGGCGCCGACTGTTCGCCTTCGGATAACTGCACGTTCCTCACGATCCATTCGCCGATCAGATCCGCCATGTCCGTCGCCCCCGCCGCTCTCGATGTGACGAAGTTGATGAATTCGGCCAGCCGTTGAACCGCATCCACGTCCCATTCCTGGAGGCTGAGGAGAACCTCGGCCGTCAGTTGCTTCTGTTCTTCGGCGTCATAGCGCTTGGGCATCATCAGAAGTGCGGTTCCCGAACCGGCGACGGCGAGAAGAGAATCCCACTCATCCACCGAAACCGACGCCAGCGCCGGGTATTGAGCCATAAACCCGTCCCGCGAATTCGCGGCAAAGATCCGCGAGCCGGTCAGCAGCTTTCTGGCACTGTCCTTTTCCCTCTCCGTCACAAACCCTCCCGAGTAATGTTGACTTAAATGTCTCACGCAACTACGATTCCCGGAAACACCTTGGAGGATTACGATGATCAAGGCACGAAACGGTCGAACTGGAATGGCGGCGCTGGTTGTTTTAAGCATGTTGATTGCCGCATCGGATCTGCTGGCGCAGTTCCAGCCTCCAGGATCGCTCGCCGCGCTGGCGCCTGCGAACATCGCCAAGCCGCGGCCGAAGCCTCCCTTCGATCTGACGGGGGCCTGGCTGCACAACGGAAACGCCCGGACCGGGGGTGAAACCGAACGCTTCGATCCTCCCGCAGGCTTCAAGCTCACGCCGCTGGCTCAAAAGGATTTCGATGGCGCGGCTCTGGCGACGAAAGAAGGCAAGCTCTACAAAAACGACATCGGCCTGTGCTGGCCGGCCGGCATGCCGATCATGATGACGCGCGTTTGGCCGGTCGCCATGATCCAGCTGCCGACGGCCATCTATATGATCAGTGAGCTGATGAACAGCATGCGCGTGGTCTACCTCGACGGACGGCAGCACACCGATCCCGACATCGCCGTGCGCAGCTTCAACGGCGAATCCATCGGACACTGGGAAGGCGACACGCTCGTTGTCGATACGACCAACTTCGTGCCGGACCATCATTGGCTTCACGACAAGCTCGGAATTCCGGCCAGCGATGAGCTTCACATTGTCGAACGTTACAAAATGATCAAAGGCGGAAAGACGCTTGAAATTGAATTCACGTTGAGCGATCCGAAGATGTGGGTCGGCGACTGGAAAATGACGAAACATTGGGACCGAGCCGATGATCGCGACATCGCAGAAGTCGAGTGCCTGCCCGATCTGAACGAGCACATGCCGACCGTGCACTCGTCCGACAACATCCGTTAGGGAATTACAAAATACAGGAGGCAGAGAAATGAAGAGTTTGCGGATTGGAATCCTACTGGTGATCGCCACTTGCTGCGTCGCCGCCTCGGCCTATGCGCACCATTCCGCCGCCGGAATCGATCAGACCAAAACCGTATCGCTGGAAGGGCTCGTCAAGGAGTTCAAGTGGGCGAATCCCCATTCCTGGATTGAACTCGAGGTCAAAAATGCCAAGGGCGATAACGAAATCTGGAACCTCGAAATGAATCCGCCGACCTATCTGGTTCGCGCCGGCTGGAAGTCCACGACGATCAAACCCGGCGATAAGATCAAATTCAGCGCGCATCCTTTCAAGAATGGAGATCCGGGCGGAATCTTCATGTCGGTTACTCTGCCGGACGGCCGCACTCTCACGCAAAACGCTCCGCGTGGCAACGCTCCACCGGCTCCTGCCTACGAGCAGAAGTAAATAAAGGGGAACACAGGAGCCAGCCGGCTCTTGTGTTCCCCTCAGATACGGAGCAACTTCAGCGCTTCTGATCCCAGTTGGTCCTGCCTTCGTCCCGGCCCGCGACGGAGTAGAGGACCTGCGCATTGCGCGTCTTCTGGAAATCTTCCAGTGACTGACCCCGCATTGCGGCATAGATGTGCAGGTTCGATGTTCCAACGACAGCGCCAAGTTTTTCGAGCATGAAAAAGATGACGCCGTAATGGATCATCTCCCGCCACTCGCGGTTTCGCACCATCGCGCGCTCTTTTTCCGCCAGTCCGGCCTCTTCGAACGTGGCTTCCGGATCCGCAAGAAACTTGCGGCGGTGTTCAGGAATGATCAGGTCGTGGAGAAAACGATTGAGCCGGTAGGCGCGAACGCTGGTCTCGAGCGTGAACGGGTAGGTTCCTTCGATCGTTTCAACGCCTTTCGTTTCGTGGTGGATCCGTTCGAGGTATGCCGAAGGCGTCTCGTCGAGCACGTCGCTGTTGTCTTCCTCGTAGATCGCCGTGCCGATCGCCGTCATCGAAGGCAGGTAATATGATTGATGGAGCTTGCGGACTTTAGGTCCCATCGCGCCGCGCATCACCAGCCACATGATGATTTCGCCGCCTTCCCACCCGCCGAGACGCGCGTATTCGGCCGCGGTAATGTTGGTGAGGCTCTCGGGATCCTTTTCGAGCAGGTCCATGAACTTCATGTCCCATTCGGTATTGTTGAAGCCGGCGCGCTCACCGTGTACCTGATGCGACAGCCCGCCGGTCGCCACGATTGCGACCTTCAGATTCTCCGGATACGTCAAGATCGCTTTCCGCAACGACTTGCCGAGTTTGTAACAGCGGCGCGCCGTTGGAGTCGGCGTCAGCAGCACACCGATCTGAAGCGGAACGATGGCGCCCGGCCACTCCGGCTCGTGGGGCCAGAGCACCGATAACGGCGAGAAGCAGCCATGATCGAGCCCCTTGCCCTGAAAGAACGACAAATCGAATTCATCGGCCACAAGCCCGGATGCGATGTGCGCGGCGAGCTTCGGATGGCCTTTTACCGGAGGAAGTCTTCGGGCTCCCCCGCCTTCGTCCGCGACCGGATACGAATCCCCGACGCCGAGAGCGAAGTGGGAGTAGTGGTCGAAGAAAAACGACGTCATGTGGTCGTTGAATATGAAGAAGAGAACATCCGGCTTCTTCGCGGCAAGCCACTGCCGTACAGGCTCGTAACCTTCGAAGATCGGCGCCCAATTCGGATCCGACTGTTTTTTTGTGTCGAGTGCAAACCCAATGGTTGGCGTGTGTGAACTGGCGACTGCGCCGACAATCGTGGCCATAAATAACTCCTTGGCGGACAATCATACTACCCCGATTGACACACTCTCCGGGCACCTTGTAAAGTCTCAGGTTTGCACTCATTGAAGGATTTATCATTGTTGAGGAAAAGATGAAGATACATGAGTACCAGGCGAAGCAGATTCTCGCCCGATACAACGTGCGGATTCCCCGCGGAGAAGTTGCCTATACAAAGGAAGAAGCGCGGGAAATTGCCGAGCGTATCGGTGGAACGGTCGTTGTAAAGGCCCAGATTCATGCCGGCGGCCGCGGCAAGGGTGGCGGCGTAAAGGTTGTGAAATCCGCGGATGAAGCGGTTGAAGTCGCCGGCCGCATGATCGGAATGAACCTGGTCACGGCGCAGACGGGCCCGGAAGGCCGCCGCGTTCAGAAGGTCCTGATCGAAGAGGGCCTGGACATCCGGAAGGAACTCTATCTCGGCATCGTGATCGACCGGCAGACCGGGAAGCCCGTCTTCATGGCGTCCGCATCCGGCGGCATGGACATCGAAGAAGTTGCGGCAAAGACCCCTGAGCTCATCTTGCGCGAGTACATCGAGCCCGGCCTCGGGTTGCAGGCATTCCAGGCCCGCCGGCTGGCATTCGGCCTCGGTATGGCGCCGGAGCTGATCAACGACGCCGTCCAGTTCATGATCGCGCTTTACAAGGCGTTTGAAGACACGGACGCATCGCTTGCCGAAATCAATCCCTTCCTGGTGACCGGTGACAACAAGGTCTATGCGCTCGATGCGAAAATGAATTTCGATGACAACGCCCTCTATCGTCACAAGGACATCAAAGAGCTCCGCGATCTGAATGAAGAAGATCCGCTTGAAATCGAGGCCAGCAAATTCGGCCTGAACTACATCAAGCTCGACGGCACAGTTGCGTGCATGGTGAATGGCGCCGGTCTCGCGATGGGCACCATGGACATCATCAAACTGGCCGGCGGCAGCCCCGCCAACTTCCTCGATGTCGGAGGCGGCGCCTCGGCCGAACAAGTGAAGAATGCCTTCCGGATTCTTCTGTCCGACAAGAATGTGAAGGCCGTCCTGATTAATATCTTCGGCGGTATCATGCGCTGCGATGTCGTCGCGGCGGGCGTGGTCGACGCGGCCAAGGCCATCGGAGTCAAAGTGCCCATCGTGGTTCGGCTCGAAGGAACCAATGTCGAACAGGGTCAGGAGATTCTCCGGACCTCCGGTTTGAATTTTATTGTTGCGGATGGAATGAAGGACGCGGCTGAAAAGGTCGTGGCGGCTACAAGAAAATGAGTGTACTGGTAGATAAAAACACGCGGTTGATTGTGCAGGGTTTTACCGGGCGCGAGGGAACGTTCCATGCGCTTCAGGCGATCAAATACGGCACCCAGGTTGTGGGCGGCGTCACCCCCGGCAAAGGCGGAACGAAACATGAAGGCCTCGACGTTTTCAACACCGTCGAGGAAGCACGCCGCAAGACCGGCGCGAATGCTTCCGTCATTTTCGTGCCTCCGCCGTTCGCAGCGGACGCGATCATGGAAGCGGCGGCAGCCGGAATCGAACTCGTGGTGTGCATCACCGAAGGCATTCCGACCTTCGACATGATTCGCGCCAGCACCTTCCTCACAGGAAAGAAGACGCGCCTCATCGGACCGAACTGTCCGGGAATCATTTCGCCGGGCAAGTGCAAGATTGGAATTATGCCGGGTCATATCCATCTCGAAGGTCCCGTCGGTGTCGTCTCACGCAGTGGGACCTTGACCTATGAGGCGGTC
Organism: Terriglobia bacterium; assembly: GCA_036496425.1. Lineage (NCBI taxonomy): Bacteria > Pseudomonadati > Acidobacteriota > Terriglobia > Terriglobia bacterium. The sequence continues at coordinate 11,605 of DASXLG010000198.1, forward strand.
GGACAACTGACGAAGCGGAAAATCGGCCAATCGACCTGCATCGGCATCGGCGGCGATCCCATCATCGGAACCAACTTCATCGATGCGATCAAGCTCTTCAATGAAGATCCGGAAACCAAGGGGATCGTGATGATCGGTGAAATCGGCGGGAACGCCGAGGAAGACGCCGCCGCTTATATCAAAGCAAATGTCAAGAAGCCGGTGGTCGGCTTCATCTGCGGCCAGACGGCGCCTCCGGGCCGCCGGATGGGCCATGCCGGCGCCATCGTGGCGGGCGGCAAGGGCACCGCGAAGGAGAAAATGGCGGCCATGGAAGCCGCGGGAATTCGCGTCGTCAAAAGTCCGGCGGATATCGGCGACGCGATGCAGGCGAGTCTTAAATAATTTAACTATGCAGAAAACATTTACGATCTTGAAACCAGATACCGTCAAGGCCGGAAAAGCCGGCGCCGTCATCAGCGAACTCGAAAAGGCGGGCTTCCGCGTCCGCGCCGTGAAAATGCTTCAGCTCAGCGAAGCCCAGGCCAAGGGGTTCTATCACGTCCACAAAGAGAGGCCGTTTTTCGGCAGCCTCGTGAAATTCATGACGGAAGGGCCGATTGTCGCGATGGTGCTCGAGGCGGACAACGCCATCGAGAAGCTGCGCAAGGTGATGGGCGCGACCGATCCCGGTAAAGCCGAATCCGGTACCATTCGCAAACAATTCGGCACGGATATTGAGCGGAACGCCATCCACGGCTCCGACGGCCCGGACACGGCGGCTTTCGAGATCGGCTACTTTTTCAATCAACTGGAAATCGTTTAGGATCACCTATAATGATGCCATGGAGCAATTAGGCCGGTTGCTCGTGGTGACGGGCGGCGTGCTGGCGCTGCTGGGGGTGGCTTTTATGCTCGGTCCGCGGCTGCCGTTCCGGCTCGGGCGTCTTCCACTCGATATCCACTATCAGCGTGACAATTTTTCATTTTATTTTCCGCTGGGCACGTCGATTCTCGTCAGCGTGGTGCTCAGTTTGATTTTCGGTTTGTTGCATCGCAGGTAAGGAGGAATCATGATCGGCAGAATTCAGGAAATACTCGGGCCGGATGCCCAGGGGCTGCTTTCGCATCAATGCAAAACCATATCGAAAGACAAACTGCATCTGCCGGGACCGGATTTCATCGACCGCATCTTCGTGGGCTCGGACCGGCCCACGCGAGTGCTCGTCAGCCTGCAACAGCTCTTCGGTTCCGGGCGGCTGGCCAATACCGGCTATGTGTCCATCCTTCCAGTCGACCAGGGTATTGAACACTCCGCGGGCGCATCGTTTGCGCCGAATCCCATCTACTTCGATTCGGAAAACATTGTGAAGCTTGCGATCGAAGGCGGCTGCAATGCCGTTGCTTCGACGCTGGGTGTTCTCGGTTCAGTGGCGCGCAAGTATGCCCACAGGATTCCGTTCCTCCTGAAGTTCAATCACAACGAATTTCTGTCGTATCCGAACAGCTACGACCAGATCCTGTTTGCCAACATCAAGCAGGCCTTCGATATGGGCTGCACCGGAGTCGGCGCCACGATTTATTTTGGTTCGGAAGAATCGAAGCGGCAGCTGCAGGAAGTCACGGAGATGTTCAACCAGGCGCACGATCTCGGCATGTACACGGTGCTGTGGTGCTACCTCCGGAATCCGGCTTTCAAGACAAAAGAGAAGGATTATCACGTCTCTGCGGATCTCACCGGCCAGGCCAATCACCTTGGAGTGACGATCCAGGCCGACATCATCAAACAGAAGATGCCGGAAAATAATGGCGGATTCACTGCACTGAACTTCGGCAAAACGGACAAAAGAGTCTATTCGGAATTGACGACGGATCACCCGATCGACCTCACGAGATACCAGGTCGCGAACTGCTACATGGGCCGTGCAGGCCTGATTAACTCTGGCGGCGCGGCATCAGGCGAAAGCGACATGAAGGAGGCCGTCAAAACGGCGGTCATCAATAAGCGCGCGGGCGGCACCGGATTGATCTCGGGGCGCAAAGCGTTCCAACGGCCGATGCAGGAAGGCGTGGGCTTGTTGAATGCGATCCAGGATGTGTACCTCACTAAAGAAATCACCGTAGCCTAGATCCCATTTGTAGCTGATGTTTTTCCCCCGGCCAGGAGCCATATCTTCTCCAGGTCGTCAATCGCCCAGCCGATATCTGTGCCTGTTTTCTCCGCGAGTGTAGTGATCTTCGTCAGCAGTTCGCCCGGGATTAGTTCTAGCGGTTGCTCGCGTTCGATAATTCTGGCCGTGCCGTCCACATGACGAATCATCTTTCGTTGTTTGGGAGCGAGAACGGCAACACCATTCGAATACGTATCCGGGTCCAGGAGCATCATGCCTTCGTTTGCGGTGATCGTCAGGCTGCTTCCGTGCCATTGTGCTTTTCCGCACCACATCGAGTGAACCATCCGCTGGACCAGGACCGGCGCATCGGGAGACTCGGAACATAGCCGGCGTAGTGTGTGAACGAGCGGGTCCGGGCCGATAACGTTCAATACGGCGTGCGTGGGTCCGCGAACGGCGACAAAGTGTGTCTTCTCGCGAATTTTTAATTCTTCGTAAGCCGAGCGCACGTTCGCTTCGGGAGTTGATCGGTACACAATAAATCCAGGCGGAACAGGCAGTCCGCCGTCCTCCGGCAGCCACTTGAGCGGTTGATCCATGACGGGGATAGACTATACTCCCGAAATGCGAAACACCGAATTCCAGAGAAAGATCTATTCGGTTTCCGAACTCAGTTCCGAGATCCGGGACTTGTTGGAACGGCGCTTCACCGATGTCTGGGTCGAGGGCGAACTTTCCAACTGCAAGACGTCCACGGCAGGTCACCTTTACTTCACGCTGAAAGACGACCGCGCTCAATTACCTGCAGTCTGTTTCCGTAATGCTGCACGATTGCTGCGGTTCCGCCCTGAAAACGGGAAGCTCTTTCGTGCGCGCGGCCGCGTCAGCACTTATGAGGGGCGTGGTGACTACCAATTGATTGTTGAAGTGCTGGAGCCGGCGGGGCTCGGCGCGTTGCAGCTCGCTTTCGAGCAGCTCAAGGAGAAGCTCGGGAATGAAGGGCTGTTCAAGCCCGAACGGAAGCGTCCGCTTCCCGCGTTTCCACGTAAGCTCGGCATCGTCACGTCGCCCAAGAGCGCGGCGCTGCGGGACATTCTCGCAGTATTGAAGCGCCGGCATAACGCGGTCGACGTTCTGATTTTTCCCGCCGAAGTGCAGGGAGACGGTGCTTCGATTCAGGTCATGGAAGGAATCGACTACCTGAGCCGGTCGACGGATGTGGACATCATCATCGTGGCCCGCGGCGGAGGATCTATGGAAGACCTCTGGCCCTTCAACGAAGAGCGCATCGCCCGTGCGATCGTCCGATCCCGGAAGCCGGTGATTTCGGCTGTGGGGCACGAAGTGGATTTCACGATTTGCGACTTTGTTGCCGATCTCCGCGCTCCCACACCGAGCGCGGCGGCTGAGATCGTGATCAAGTCGAAGGCGGAGATTGTGGAGCGCGTCCGGCAACTGGAAGGCAAGCTGGAATCGATTGTGAAGTATCGCTTGAGCAGGCTGCGAAACTTTCTCGCTTCCAAGGTGGGAAGCCGCGGCTTTGTGGTCGCTGAGACTCGGATCCGGCGCTTGTCGCAGCGTGTCGATGATCTTGCGTTTCGTCTGGAACAGGCTGGGCGTCCCGGCTCATTTCTGCACGCCCGTGCCCACCGTGTCGAGCTCTCGGAGCAGCGGCTGTCGGCGGCGATCCATCAGCGATTGAAGAAATGGCGCCAGGCATTCGCCGGTGCTGCGCACACGCTGGATGCCCTGAGTCCGCTTGCCGTGCTGGAGCGCGGCTATGCGATCTGCTTAACGCCGGACAGCCGCGTTGTGCGATCTGCGGAATCGGTGGAGATCAACTCGGAAATCGAAGTACGGCTCCACGAAGGCCGGTTGTCCGCGAAGGTAACGGATAAATCAAACCTGTAGCCGCACCTACAGCGCCGAGATCAATACTTTTCCCATCGGGCCCTTGGCGAGCTTTTCAAAAGCTGCCGGCAGCTTCTCGAACGGAAAAATCTCATCAACCAGGGGGCGGGCTTCGGTCTTGTTGAGCAAGTCAACGCACGCCGTCCATGCGTGCCGGCTCTCTTCGTTCGTGTAGGCGCCGACTGCAACGCCACCAATACGCAGCCGCCGGAAAAACAGACTGGCCGTATTGAATTGCGGTACTTCACCCGCCAGCCGTCCGACAACGCTGATTCTCCCGTGATCACCAAGTGTGGCGACCAGTTGTTGGAACAGCGTGCCGCCAACGCTGTCGACCGCGAGATCGACCTTGCGCTTGCCAAGGAAATCGGCGAGCTTCTTCCGCCATTGAGCGTCGGCCGGGTCGAGCGCCAGCTGCATTCCCATGGACTCGAGCGTCGCCCGCTTCTCCACGCCACGGGAGAGGCCTATGACCGTATGTCCCATCGCAATTCCAAGCTGAGCGCTGGCCACACCGACGCCGCCGGAAGCGCCGCTGATCAGCACCACCGCCTGCTTCGGCAGGTTTTCCCACATCGTCAGAGCCTGGAACGCCGTTACGTAGACAAGTGGTGCGCATCCGGCCTGGACGTCGGTCCAGCCTTCCGGAATTTCGATCACGGATTCGGCCGGAACGGCGACGAGTTCTGCGAACGTTCCCCACCTCGTCACACCCGTTTCGCCGCGCAGGATCGCGCGCGTCGCACCCATGGGATGGTCTTTCACTCCATCCGTGATACCTGCAACAGTACCGGTCCCATCGCGGCCCAGGATGTGCGGCAACGATGGTTTGGCCGGATATTGTCCTTCCGCAAGGTAGCGGTCGGCAGGATTCAGCGCCGCATACCGAACCCGGAGCAGGACCTCGCCCGGAGCGGGAACCGGATCGGCAACTTCGGTGAGCTGCATCTTGTTAATGCCTTCAAAGCGGTCGATAATCCATGCTCGCATTTAAATGATTGTCGCACACCGTTGGAGGAAACTGTCATGTTAGGAACAACGAAGTACATCACATTGGAAGCTGCGAAAGCGATGATGGCCGCCGGAGAAGCGGAAGCACGCAAAAGCGGCTGGAACGTCGCCATCACGATCGTCGACGCGAACGGCGCTCTCATCATGTTTCAGAAACTCGACGACACGCAGAACGGAAGCATTGCGGTCTCGCAGGGCAAGGCCCGCGCTGCGGCGCTCTTCAAGCGGCCGTCAAGAGTGCTCGAGGAGATGATCACAGGAGGAAAGACCGCATTTCTCTCGGTGGAAGGCATTGTGCCGCTGCAGGGCGCTGTACCGGTCATTGCGGATGGAAAGGTGATTGGAGCGGTCGGTGTAAGCGGCGTGACGTCGGCGCAGGACGAGCAGGTTGCGATGGCCGCCGTGGGAGTGCTGTAGCGCCGGCTTCGCACACAAAACACGATTTCAATATGGTGTGTGAACGACCCCCTGCCGGAGCTTCGCGTCGGCTGTCCCCCTGTATCAGGGGGACAGTCGACCCCCTTGGTCAATACAGCTTGGCGAAGCGCTGACTTTGTAATCAAGCAAGGTTACGATTCGTCTTCAGCCGCTGGTCGACGAGCGTCACGATCTCGTTCAGTGTCTCCAACTGCAGCCCCTGCTGCCGGGCGATCCGCCTAACGAGGCAATCGACGCGCTCGATGTGCGCCGCGCCTCCAAAAAGAGCGCGCGCGGCCGAAGACGGTTTGCCGAGGCCTTCGGCTGCCTTGGCGTACTTTTCGAACGGCACCATGTCGGAGTCGTCCGCGCCCAGGCCGTTACAGAGCTTCCAGACCCAGTTGTAGACTTCCCTCGACCTGTCTATTTCCGAGTGCACCGCGTCTTTGATGGAGACCATGTCCTCCGCGCGAATGCACCGATAGTTGCCGGCCATCAGCATCGGCCATTTTGCCAGCGGAACGAAAATCGAATCGTGCACCTTGAGCTTCACCGGAATCTCGATCGGGCCATTGGCCCCATCGCCCCCATCGCCCGGATCGAACTTCGCCGCTTCGATATCCGCTTCGAGATTGCGCAGCATCTGCGTCGGCGCTTCTCCATCGAATCGTGCGGCTTTGAAGTTCGTCGGCAGGCCGACCTGCAGAATGTTCTTCGGCTGATCCGGCGGACGAAATGCCTGGGGATCAGGGCTGGCAAGAGTCGTCAATGCCGGATCGAAACCATCCCACACGGCCGGGTCCGCGTAGCATTCCACCAGCGAATCCGTCGAGAGTCCGGGGATCCGCTTGAGGTACGGCAACGGCGGCATGTTCATGATCGCCAGGCAGGGCACACGCGCCTGTGCGATACGGCCCATCAATTCCTTGACTCCCGGTGATCCGTACTGCGCTTCCTGCATTCCCAGTACGACGAGATCGAACTTGGACGGATCGATATCGTCTGGAGTTTTAGCGGAAAGCGTTCCCGGCAGTTTCTTCGACCGGATATCGAGCAGCGACTCGCGGCCCTTGATCGGGAACCGCACCACCGTACCTTCGCGATTGATCAGGTCGGCCGTGGGTTTAGTGCAAACCAGGGACACCTGGTGTCCCGCCATCAACAATTTTGTGCCGAACAAGGAGCCATAAGAGGCTCCCAGGATGAGTACGTTATATTTCACTAGATCGCACCCTGCGCGCGCGCCGCGCTGATCTCGTCGTCGTTCATCTCGAGGACGGACTTGAGCACTTCGTCGGTATGCTCGCCCAGCAGGGGAGAGCGCCGCACGTCCGAAGGCGAATCCGACAGCTTGATCGGGTTGCCGACCGTCAGATACTTTCCGCGTTTGGGATGATCCACCTCAACCACGGTGCCCGTCGCCCGCAGCGATTTCTCTTCCGCCAATTCCTTCATCGAGAGCACGGGTCCGCAGGGCACGTTCAGCGGATTGAGGGTGTCCATGACCTCCATTTTGGCCATCGTCATCGTCCACTTTTCAATTTCGGAGAAGACAAAATCGAGTTTCGGAAGACGCGCTTCCGGGGTGTTGAATTCCGGATCCTCGAGCCAATCGGCATGGCCGATGACTTTCGCGAGAGCAGGGAAGGCCTGAGCCTGCGTGATCACATAGATGTAAGCGTCGGGATCGCTCTCCCAGCCTTTACACTTCACAATCCAGCCCGGATGACCGCCCCCCGAAGCATTGCCGGCGCGCGGCACGGCCGCGCCGAACGTGCCGTTGGGGTACTGCGGGTATTCCTTCAATGGACCGGCGGCGAGCCGCTGCTGGTCGCGCAATTTGACGCGGCAGAGATTGAGCACGGCGTCCTGCATGGCAACGGTAACGCGCTGGCCTTTTCCACTCTTCTCGCGATGGAGTAAAGCGGCGAGAATGCCGGTCGCCAGATGGATACCGGTTCCCGAATCGCCGATCTGCGCGCCGGTCACCAGCGGAACGCGGTCGATTTCACCGGTGGTCGAGGCCGATCCGCCCGTACACTGGGCCACGTTTTCGTAGACCTTGCAGTCTTCGTAGGGACCCGGACCGAACCCTTTCACGGAGGCATAAATCATCCGCGGATTGATCTGCTGGATCTTCTCCCAGGGAAAACCCATGCGGTCGATGGCGCCGGGAGCGTAGTTTTCGACCATGACGTCGCATTTCTCGATCAGCCTGGTGAAGATCTTTTTGCCCGCTTCCGTCTTTGGATTCAAAGTGATGCCACGCTTGTTGGCGTTCAACATCGTGAAATAGAGACTGTCGACGCCGGGCTTGTCGCGCAACTGTCCGCGCGTCGGATCGCCTTCGCCGGGCCTTTCGACTTTGATCACATCCGCGCCGAACCAGGCAAGAATCTGGGTGCACGTCGGTCCCGACTGCACGTGGGTCATATCCAGGATCCGAACACCTTCCAAAGCTTTTCCCATGGTCACCTTTCTACTTCTCGATAAAGGCATCGGCGCCGTTAGCTCGCGCTGCGCCTTATGTCAAAGACGCGACAATTCTAACCTTTATGGGAGCTTTTTGAGAACAGTGCGCTCCGTCGCGCGGTTGCGATTGTCCGTTATCGTCCGCGTCAGGGAGTCGACGGCTCGCAGTTCCGTCCATCCGTGGCCTTTTCCACGCACCTTTTTGCTTCACAGCGTTCGAGGAAGGGGATAACTTCTCCGTTATTATGAAGAACCCAACAAAGCTCTTCTTAGTCTTGATGTTGTTTCTCGTGTCTTTGGTTATTTTTGCGCAGACGCCACGACCGGCGGCCCAGCGGCCATTCACTCCGGTAACCCAGAAGATGCTGGAGAACCCCAGTCCGGATGATTGGCTGATGTTCAGCCGCACCTACGATGCGCAGCGCTACAGCCCGCTGAAGCAAATCAACAAACAGAATGTCGGGCAGCTCAAGATCAGCTTTACTTTCGACCTGCCCGCTGGAACAACGGAAACGATTCCGCTCGTTCACGACGGCGTGATGTACCTCACTCTCCCGTCGGGCGCCGTGCGCGCACTTGACGCGGCAACGGGCACCACGATCTGGGAATACAAGCGGCCGGGGAACGGCGGGCGTTCCAAGACTCTCGGGATCTTTCAGGATTTGATTTTATACACCGCGCCCGACAGTTATGTTGTCGGCATTGACGCGCGCACCGGTGAGATGCGCTGGCAGTCGAAGGTTGAAACGCGCGGCAATTCGTCCGGGCCGCTCGTGGTCGACGGCAAGGTGATCTCCGGCGGTTCCTGCAGCGGGAATCGCAACAACTGCTTCATCTCGGCGCACGACGCGATGAGCGGCAAGGAACTGTGGCGGTTTTACACCACTCCCGCGCCGGGCGAACCCGGGGATGAAAGCTGGGGAGGCGCGGATGTAAAAAACCGGCAGGCTTCGACCTGGGGATTGCCCGGCACCTACGATCCCGTCCGCAAGATGCTCTACTGGGGCGTCGCCAACCCGATGCCCGACCAGCGCACGGCACGGCACGACGGCAACCCTGACGCCGTTTCCCGGTCCGCCCCTGCAGATCTTTACAGCAATTCGACCATCGCGCTGAATCCGGAGACGGGGAAACTGGCCTGGTACTACCAGCATTTGCCCGGCGACGACTGGGACTCCGACTTCACGCATGAGCGCACCCTGTTGCGCACACGCGTCGCCCCCGATCCGAAGTACGTGAAGTGGATCAATCCCACAGTCACGTCCGGCCAGCAGCACGATGTTGTCGTCGCTATTGGTGAAGCCGGCGGAATCTTCATGCTTGATCGCAACGACGGAAAATTCCTCTGGGCCACGCCATTTCCGGCAGACGATCCGAAGTTTGTCCTCTCCGGCATCGATGTGAAGACCGGTAAGACGTCCATCAACTGGGATAACGTCTTTAAGAAACCCGGTGAAAACCACATCATCTGTTTCTGGAACACGCGCAGCTACTGGCCCACGGCGTACAGCCCGGCAACGAACTCGCTCTACACGTCGTATATCGACAACTGCCGTGACCTGACCGTCGGCGGACCCGCGGCGCGCGGCGGACAATTGAACGTCATCCCCAGGCCGGGTTCCAACCCTGATGAACTCACCGGTCTCGCGAAAATCGATCTCACGACAGGCAAGATCCTGAAGTTTGACGTCGGCCGGGCTCCCGGCAATGGTGCGATGCTGGCGACGGCGGGCGGACTGATTTTCCACGGAGACCTCAGTGAGAAGTTCAAGGCTTTTGACGCCGAAACCGGAAAGGAACTTTGGCAAACGAAGCTGGTCGGCAACATTTCCGTCAGCACCATCACTTATGCGGTAAAAGAAAAACAATACGTTGCCGTCATGACGGGCGACAACCCGAAGGTTCCGGAATTGTCAAAAGAGGTTCCCGAACTCCATACCCCCAAACACAACGCGGTCTACGTCTTTGCCCTGCCGTAGATTTTCGGGCTTAAATCCTCAGAATTCCCCGTTTGATGGCCGCCACAACCGATTCGGTGCGGCCGCTGACGCCGAGTTTTTCATGAATGCTGATGACGTGTGTTTTCACGGTGCCTTCACTGATGAAGAGGAGCGATGCGATCTCCTTATTGCTCCTGCCGCCGGCGATCAGTTTCAGGACTTCAAGTTCCCGTGGCGACAGAACAGCGCCCTTCATCGTCCGTTCTGCCAGTTGGGCTGCTGCGCGCTCGGATACATGCGTTCCGCCGGCATGTATCTTCCGGACGGCAGTCAGCAGGTCGGCAGTCGAGCAGTCTTTCAGTAGGTATCCCTTCGCTCCGGCTTCCAAGGCGCGAAACACGTTTTCGTCCCCGTCATAAGTGGTTAACACAAGGATGCGGGCTTCGGGGAACTCTCCCCGGATTGCGGAGATGGCTTGAACGCCGTCGACTTCCGGCATGGCCAGGTCCATCAGAGTCACATCCGGTCTGAACTCGCGAAAGCGCTCGATCGCTTCGCGGCCGTTCCTGGCATGCGCGATGACCTTCATGTCGCGTTCGAACTCGAGTACCGAAGCCAGGCCGTCGCGCACGACGGCGTGATCTTCAGTGATGAGAATGCGAATAGCTTCAGGCATTGGGAACGGTCACCAGGATACGAGTGCCGCGTCCCGGGTCACTCAGGATTTTGATTTCGCCGCCCATCTGGCGGGCCCGCTCGCGCATGCCGTCCACTCCAAAGCCCGCAGGCTCACCGCCGCTCATGCCCCGGCCGCTGTCGCCGATCTCCAGATGAACCGAGCCGGTACGGTATGCCAGGAAAATAAAAATACTCGAAGCCTCCGCATGCCGCACGGCATTCGTAAGGGCTTCCTGTGCGATCCGTAGAAGATTGTTTTCACAGGATTCCGCTAGGGAATACGGCTGACCTTCGAGCCTCGTTTCCAGTTTGACGCTCGAATCCGCAAGCAGCTTGTTGCCGATCTGCGCAATGGCATCCAACAGTGTTCCATTTCCAAGGGCGCCTGCGCGCAATGCCGAGACCGAGCGCCGGGCTTCCTCCAGGCTTTCGGTTGCGAGTTGCCGTGCCTTTTCGATACAGCTGCGAACCGATCCGGAACTCTCTTCCATGCGCTGTTCGGCGGCGTTCAACTGCATCATGATGCCGGTGAGACCCTGAGCCAGCGTGTCATGGATATCTCGGGCAAACCGTGTGCGTTCCGCAACGATCGCGCTCCGTTGCCGTTCTTCTGCAATGCGATTGGACTCGAAAAGCGATTCCAGATGTTTGGCGAACAGCGTCACCAGCCAGCCGGCCGTCAGGTAGACGACACACCATGCCGCGTATTGATTCCAATTCCAATTCACATAGTCCATCTGCGAAAGCTGCACGCCGCAGGCAGCCAGCGTCCATGCGATCACATACTCCCTGCTGATGAAGAGGCCCGCAAGAACAATAGTCAGGACCATAACGGCGCCGTACTGGGCATAGGGAAATCCCACCGTTGCCAGTGTAACGGTCTCGACGACTCCGACAAAAAGGTAAGCCCGGGCAGCACCCATCAATTTGGGGTTTCTGGCCGCCCGATGGCAAAGCATCGCTCCCAACAACCAGGCTGCCGGCTGCAGTGTCATAAACAGCAGGCCGCGGGGACCATGTCCGATCCACGGAATGCCGGCCAACTTGAGAAATGTTCCTTGAGCAAACAGCGTCACCGCAGCAACGATAAGGACTTCGCGGAACAATTCAGCCCTCAGCGGCGCGGCGGGTATTTGCCGCCGTTCCTGCCAGTCTTTGAATTTCTGGATTATCGTGTTCGTCATTTTCCATCCTCCGCGCCAGAGAATAGGTCTTCTCTCTTAACAGAAACTATTGACCTTTGGATAGATTTTGGAGTCTATCGAATGGTAGATCCTCACTCTGAACCGTTTTCGTGACAAAATATCTGCATGCATCCCGCGGGAATCAAATTTGGTCTGACCCACCATATGCTTCAACTGCGCGGCTCCGATGTCGTGCTCTCGGATAAACTCCTCGAGTACATGTCGGCCGCTGCGCGGCGGCAGTTGAACGGCAAGCGGATTGACGGCAGCGAACTGCTGGACAATGTGATCAACCGCGGCCTGGGCAGGATGAAACTGGTTGCCACGAGCGAGGCGAGGGGCGAATCGACTTCATTTTTCGTGAAAGTCGAGGTGGTTCTGTTCGAAACGATATATCCGTATGCGGAGCGGGCCGGGATCGGGTACCGGCAGGGCCGCACGTTCTATTTCACGCGGGACTTCGCGGCCGAACTTTCGGAAAGCAAAAAGAGCATGCGCCGCGCCGCCGATGCCTACGGTTATGAAAAGGTGTTGTTCCTGGCTTGCTACGATGCCGTCATCGCCCGCTGCAAGCGCGTCATTCCCGAGGATGCTCGCCACGCCGACCTGCTTGCGCTCTGCATGTTCAAAGCGTATGACGCGATCATCATGAATTCTTTCATGGAACGCTTCGGCACCGGATAGCGCGAGCGCATCCTCACGGTTCGTTGCGGCGATACCAGAAGACGTGATCGATTTTCTCGGGCGAATGTTGCACGGTCATGAAACCTACCGCTCGCAAGCGCGAAACCGGCAATTCCACGATGGCGTTGTTTGTAATGAAGAAGCCTCCCGGCCGCAACATTGCTTTAATACCTGCAAGTGCGAGCGACTGGTCGAGCCTGTCGTAATAGACAAAGACATTGGTCGCAATGACAAGGTCGAAGGGCGGTCCCGTCCATTTGTCGGTCACCACGTTAAAATCGACCGGCGTGACGCGGGCGGCGACTTCGGGCCGCACCGCAATCGTACGAAGTTCGAGTTCCTTGCCGTTCTCTGACGGCCGGGGGAGCGGCGTTTCCGCGCCGATTCGATCTCCGAGGTTTCTCCAATAGGTGAGGAGGGCAGGTGTCCAATGCGGGCCGGGATCGAGCGGCAATCGGAGCAGATACGAAGCTCCGGCATTGGCGCGATTCCGCATTGCAAGGATGTGATCATTGACCCGCGGACTGATGTCGAAGGTGGTGAGTTCAATCCCGGACGGCCCCGCCGCCAGTCCAAGCCGCACGAGCGAATCGATCGACGTGAAAGGTTGCAGCGTCTGAACGGGATAAAAGTCATACCCGGTATTCTTGTCGGAGAAGTCGAGTCCAGGCCCGATTACAGCCACGCGGTGAATGTCATTCGGCGGAAGTAGTCCTTGATTCTTCATCATCCGCAGCGCTTGTTCAATTGCATAGCCCGGCAGGATGGATGTGTCGAGTGACAGGCCCCGGTCCCGAAACAGCGTAGATTCGACCATGACCTGGCCCGCGACATCGCCCGCCCGGAATTCCTCCCCGCGACGCTTGTATTTCCGCCGCTCAGCCACAACGCGTTCGACCTCGGCTTGAAGGTGCCGTTCGAGCCGCGCGCGCTCCTCAGCGGTCTTGAATCCGTATCCCTGGCTCTGAAGCAGCCGGCGGGCAAAAGCACTGCGTTCATCCGGATCCGCCGACCCAAGCACAGAAATCAGGTCTTTGGTCCGCTTCGAGATGAGCCGCGGCAAGTCCCCCGAAATTGCGGACACATCAAACGGGACTCCCGGCTGCCGGGTAAATGAAGTTCCGAACAACAGCCAGTTGACTACGGTGTCCTCGTCTCCGCGCAAGAGCCGTGCACGAATGTCACGGTCGTGCCCGATCACCCACTCCGGCCAGGCTTTGCGTTGAGCGGATACGTCGGAAGTCTTCAACTCAGGCGGCAGAAGCTCGCTCACAAACGCCAACACCTGCTGTACATCGGTGTACTCCGTGAGCGAATTCCCGGCAGACGTGCGCACTGAAAGCCAGGCCAGGCAGGCGAGGATGGTAAACGATTTCAGCCGCAGATGACGCGGATGACGCAGATGGCCCAGAGCCTGTTTGCCCTCTATCTGCGTCATCCGCGTCATCTGCGGCTTTTCAGAAGTTCAACCGGAGTTGCGCCTTAAACATCCGATGGCTGTTATTCTTCGTCTGGATGCTCCCGAAGGGTGAAGTACTGGTGTTGGTGGACAGGTTCGGGGCTCCCATGAGGGGATGGTTAAAGACGTCGGTCGAATCCATGCGGATTTGGAAGCTCTTCGACTCCGAGAGCCGGATGACCTTCGTCAGCGCCGCGTCGAAGTCCCAGGTTCCAGGAAGTTCCAGCGTCTTTTGACCGAGAGTACCTCGATGTCCCGGCTGAGGTTGCTGAAGTACGATGTGGCCGGTAGTGGAATCCGTGACCGCCAGCAGCGTGCAATAGGGTTGGAGCACTGCAGCGATCTGGGCGCATTGAGGATCGGCGGTATTTGCGGTGTACCTGCCGCCGAAGACATTTCCGGCGTTGCCGCTCCACTGAACGTGCCCGAAGGGCTTTGCCGAAAAGGGCCCGACGACGTCCGGCACACCGTTGCCATACAGCGTATTGCTCGCAGTGATGCTGACGGGGTTCCCGCTGCTGGCCTGGATAAGCCCGCTGGTTTGCCATCCCCCGACGACGCGATCGATCCATTTGCCGGTATTGCCCAACAGCGTGCGACCCGTTCCAATCGGCAGTGCGTAAGTGTAGTTTGCGCGCAAATCCTGCGTCACGTGAGTCGGGGCAAGGTTATAGTCAGGGTCTCTGTTCGCAGGATTGGTGTAGCTGCTGGGGGAAAGCGCCAGCGACCGCGACCAGATATAGGTGCCCTGAAAAGTCAGGCCTTGCGCGGCCCGAATGTTGGTTTGAACCTGCAGCGAGTTGTAATTGGACTTGCCGGTGTTGGTTTCATAAAACGCGCTATTAACCTGGGGATTGGCGTTGATCCAATTTGCGGGGAATAACCCGGCGGGGGCTACATAATTCGAGGGGATAGTGCTTCCACTGTTTCCCCCCGCCACGTTGAATCCCAGGTTCGCGCGCTTGAGCACGGTGCCGCGTTCCCCGGAAGTACCGAAATTGACCGTTCCGCTAGCTCCGGTTCCGGTGCCGTTGAAAACATTGAGGGCGCTGGCAAGGCTATTGTAATCGCCGTTGGCCAGGGCGGTCCTGAATGTTGAACTCAACCGAAGAGCCTGAGATCCCGTCTGCGTCGTGCCATTGACGGCGCCACATAAGGCAGCCGGGTTGGAAGGATCACATCCCGCCACGCCGGGATTGAGATTCAACCCCATAAAAATCTGGTCGAACAGCGGATCGTTTCCACCCTTGCGCACCGTCTCGAAGGCATTGAACAGTGGAGCGTTGTAAAACACATTCGGAATGTTGAGGTCCCATATACCGTCCAGCTTCAGGCCGCGCGTTCCGATGTAACGGACATCGAGACTCAGCTTCCGTGTAATTTCTCGAGTGACCGAAAGCGTCAGGTTCTGGATGTAGGGATTCGGTGTGTTGGTTTGAAAAGCGTAGAGGTTCTGAGTCGGTTTCGTAATCGGAAACGGCGCCAGCGGCTGCACCGTTGGGGCTATGGGGACCATGCTGGGGAGATTTGTCAGATCGAAGTAACTGCCATCCAGTGGCCCGCTGGTCATAGCGAGAGTGCTGAAGCCCGGATTCAGCAAATTATCGTTGACGAGGTTGCCAAGATTTCCGGGTTTGACGTAGCTGATTTGATAACCGCCGCGAATGTTGGTCTTTCCCTTTCCCTCCCAGGGGGGCTGCCAGGAAAAGCCGACGGCCGGCCCAAGAGTCTTCCAATCGTTCTTGTACAATCCACGGCTTGGATTCGCACTGTTTGGTCCTACCAGTTCGATTTGCGTCTGATTGGCGAGATTCACGGGGCCCACGCCCGGCTTCAACCAATCGCTGAAGCTTCGGCCCGTCACTCCGAGCAGGGCGAGCCCTCCGCCGACCGGCTGTGGTGTCAATCCATTATGGGAGTAGGGGGTTCCGTAATGCTCGTACCGCAGGCCAATGTTGAGTGTGAAGTCCGGGCGCACTTTCCAATCGTCTTTCACGAACGTGGCCCAGTCGTTCTGATTCACGTAGCTGAGCTTCCTGGCGTGGACCGAAAAGTCCTGCCACTGCGGATTAGTCGGGCTGGAAACGTAGTAGTACATTTGCGCGCTGTTGAGGGACCCTGAAAGGAAATACAACAGGCTGTTCGCATTGGTCGCGTTGTTGGCTGCGAAATTCGGTATAGCCGCGTTGGCCGTGAATTTCGTATTGGGATTATTTCCCGCGCCGCCCAAAGCTTTGGGGATGGGCGCCGCAGGCGTTTCATAGCCGTAGGTATAGGTATAACGCAGGTCCACGCCTACCTTGAACGCGTGCTTACCCTTCGTCCAACTGAGCGTGTCCGCCCATTGGAACAGCGGCGTGTAATTGCCTTGCTGGGCGCAACCGGTCGAGCAGGTAAAACTGACCGTGGTCAGTCCGTTGACACCGGCGGGAGAGTAGGTGATCGGGATGCCTCCCTGTCCGTTCAGCATCAATGAGAGCGGGACCTGCCGCGCACTGACATCGGGAACTTCCCAGGGCGCCCAGACATAATGCCAGTTTGCCCGGTAACCGAAGCGGCCTTCATTGAGCAGCGCCGATGACAGCGTCGATGTCAGGTTGACCGTCAAAACACGAGGCTTCCGAAGCGTCTTCGAAAGATATCCACCGGGCCACTGCACGGTTGGACCCGAAACCGGGATGTAGTCATTCGGTATCGTCTGATAACTGCCGTTGATCGCAACTTTGTTGCGTGAATTGAAGTTGTGGTCGAGCTTAAGGTTCTCTTGATGGTTGTTGGCAACGAAGCTGACTCCGTAAGCCGTATTCAGGTCTCCCGTCCCATCCAGGGCATATTGCCATTGATATATCGCGGTGTTGAGACCATCACCGCCGTCAAAAACATTGGCATGCGGCATGTATTGCAGATATCGCTTGCTGAATCCGGCCGGATCCATAGCCTTCCGGTTGGGATCCCACGAAACGCCCGGTTGGACAACGGCGTCGGAGCAGTCCGGCCTGGCCGGCGTGTTCAACAGCGGGCCGAAGACGCTGAAGTATCGAAGCTGTCCTGTATATGGAGTGCCGTTAGGATTGATGGCCGGCATCAGAGGAGCGCCGAAAGAATCCACGGAGGGACCGTAGACCGGATTGGCGGTACCGAGGGCGCTTTGCAAGGTGTTAATGTTTCCGTTCTGGTATGAGTCCCAGTACCGGAAAATCCCGTTCCTTGCGCAGTCGGTCAGCACGACAGGCCGCATCTGCGTGCGGTCGCGCTCCAATTGCTGGTCGAACAGGAAGAAGAAGAATGTTTTATTTTTCTTGATCGGTCCGCCAAGATCGAACGTGTATTCGTTCTCGTTCTGCCAATTCGGCTGGCCCGGGGTCCACACGCCCCGAACGACTTGTTTGTTGTTCGTCCACGTGTTGGCATTGAGCGCGGAGTTGGTAAGATTCCACACGCCGGCGCCATGGAACTGGTTGGTTCCCGAACGTGTGCTGATCTGAACCTGTCCGTTGCCGCGCCCTGTTTCCGCGTCGACGGGCGCGAGGATGACACGGAACTCGCCGACCATGTCCGGGTTCAGGAGAGTCGTCGAACCCACTCCATAGGCGTAGCGTCCTTCCTGGACGCTGAGGCCGTCTCGCGTCGTGTTGACGCCGCTTTCACCTGCGGGGATGCCGGCGAAGGTTGCTGTTGATGAATAGATACCGCCCTGGACGCCCGGCATCGTGTTGATGAGGTTGAGCACATTGGTGCTCACCAGGGGGAGGTCAGTGACCGTCTTCTGCGTCAGAACCTGGCCTATCGTCGGAGATGACTCGGCAATCAGCGCCGTTGCCTGCGCGGTGACTTCAACCGTTTCCGCCGCCGCGCCCACATCGAGCGTGAAGTTGTAACGCCCCGTGGTGTTGGCGCCGAGTTGAAGGTCGTTCAAGACTCGCGTCTTGAAGCCCGGCAGCTCTGCAGTCAACTTGTAAGTTCCCGGCAGAAGGCTGGGAATGGTGTAAGCCCCGGATTCATTGGTGATGACTGGTATCGCAACACCGGTTTGTGTGTTTGCCGCCGTCACCATCACGCCGGGAATGTAGGCGCCGCTGGCATCCTGCACGAATCCCTCAACCGTTGCATTACCGAATTGCGCAAATATGTTGGTCGACGACATACCAAGGCAAAACAGCAGGGCTGCTGCCATAAATAGACGTTTCATAGGCGACTCCCATGTGGATACGAAGACCCACTTGAAAGCGCGTCCTGCGCCGGACCCAATTTTGTTCAAACAGTAAAGTTGGGGCGACTATACAAAAATTCGCTGGAGATCCAAACAAAAACTTTGAGAGGGACGTGCGTGAGGTAGGTCATTCGCGGCTCAGAATGGGACGCGAAGACAAACAGGGGAGGGTTTTTCGGTGCCGTAGCCCTAGCTCGCCGTAGTCGACTGGACGCTGAGGGCGTGTGGAGCGCTTTTTTGAGGCAGAGGAATCCTGCGGACGAGCAGCGCCATCATGGCGGATACAAGAGCGAGGGCGGCGCTGCCGTAAAAGGCATAGTTCCAGGTGCCGGTCTTTTCTAACAGCGTGGCGGCGATGCCGCTGCCGAGCAAGGCTGCAAAGCCCTTCGCGCTATACAGAAAACTGTAATTCTGGGCGGAGTTTTTGCTGCCGTAGAAATCGCCCGAGACGGCAGGGAACAGCACGTAGAGTTCTCCCCAGGTGAGAAACACGAGTACCATCAGCACGACGAACATCACGTCGCTGGTGCGCCCCAGCGTTGTGGCGGCAACCAGAAAGAAGGCCTGGAGCAGGAACGCCGTGAACATGGTGCGCTCACGGCCGAGATGATCCGATACCCAGCCCCACAGGATGCGGCTGAAGCCATTGGCGAGCGGCGTCAGTACCAGCGCCACCAGCACCGCTCCCGCGCTAATCTTGAAGTCGGTGGCTACCGGCTTGAGTTGCGCAGTCACCATCAGCCCGCCAATTCCGATCGAAAGCATCGCCACGAAAAGAAAATAGAACTGCGGCGTGCGCAGCATCTCCGACGAAGTGAATTCGAGATCGTGACGCCGGACTTTGGGCTTCACGGCCGCCGCCGCGACTTTATACGTCGAAGGAGGGTTCACCATCACGATGCCGGCCAGCGCGATCACGACTCCGTGCGTAATACCGGTCCAGAAGAACGTGTCGGAATAGCCGATGGTCCGGATCAGCCGTTCGAACAGCGGATTGAAGGCCGCCGCGCCCATTCCATATCCGGCAGTGATGAGGCCCGAAGCCATCCCGCGCCGGTCCGGAAACCATTTCACCGCCATCGCCACTCCACAGGCGTAAACGCAGGCCACGCCGATGCCCGCCATTGCGTAGAAGGCGTAAAACGAAGTCAGAGTCTCGACGTGTCCCAGCGAACCCCAACCGATGGCACAAACGACCCCCGAGAAGACCATCAGAATCCGCGGACCGGTTTTATCGATGAACGACGCCAGGAACGGCATGGTCCAGGTGCCTGCGGCGATGAACAGACCAAAACCCCACTGGACATCGGATAAGTGCCAGTGCTGTTGCGCATGCGCCTTGACCATCGGCTGGGCAAACAGCGTCCAGGCATACTGAAGGTTGCCGATCATCACCATCCCGACGAAGGCGGACCACAACCGTACCCATCGATTCATCTTGAACTCCCGCGAGGCAGATCATACCCCAGAAATCGAAATAGGCAGACGCCCTCGTTTCCGACCAATGCTAATATTCCCCTCACATTTTTGCGAGGTGACACATGGGAAGCCGGATGTTCGAAATCAGGGCGAATCTCGAGCACGAGTACAGCGACGTTTTTACGCCGGAGGCTTTGGTGGCTCTGGACGCTCTGGCCAAATTCGACGATGAACGGAAATCCGTTCTGGCCACCCGCACCGCCCGCCGTGCGGCACGATTTCGGAACAAGGAGCGCATCGCGTTCCTCGATCCCTCAGCCACCATCGGGCGCACGAAGATAAAGGTGCAGGATGCGCGGGCCGGGAATTTCATCGGCAGCGAGATTCCAAAAGACCTGCAACGCCAGTGGACCCAGGGTACAGGCCCGGCCGCGAAGCCGAACACTCCGCTCGACAAGAGCATCCGCAATATCGCTTACGCTCTGCTTTCCGGCGCCGATGGCTGGATGTTCGACGGCGAAGACGCGCTCGGGCAGACCAACACGATGTCGCTCGACAACCAGCGGAACCTCAAGCTGGCAATCCATCGCGATGCCGCATTCATGAAACCGGCAGAGCTGGTTGCCGCGGAGATGAACCAATGGGCCAAAGGTTTCTTTGGAAAACCGATTATCAGCGACTGGGTTAAGCAACTCGATTTCACCACCAAGATCTTTCGTGCGCGCGGCCTGCACCTGGAGGACCGACACATCCGCTCCACAAAAGGCGGCGGATTTTCGGCCTCGATCGTCGATGCGACGCTGTTTCTTGTGAACAACCACAAACGTCTCCGGCAGGACGGCTGCTCGCTTGCGCTTTACCTTCCGAAAATCCAGACCGCCGAAGAAGCGGCACTGTGGAGCGACATTCTGTCTGCGCTCGAGCAGCATCTCGGACTGCCCGACGGCGCTGTGAAGGTCTATGTCCTTGTCGAGCAAATCGAAGCCACATTCCAGTTGATGGAAATTCGAGCGGCGCTGGGAAAACACTTCATCGGATTCAATACCGGCCGCTGGGACTACATCAATAGCGTGTCGGATGCGCTGGCCTGGGATAAGGACTTCGTGAATCCCAATATCGACGCAATCATCATGACGTACGGCTACATGCGGATCTACGAAGATCGCGTCCGCCGCGCCTGCAGCACTCCGGACAAACTGGGCCAATTCGCTTTATGGCAGGGAGGCATGGAACCGAATATTCCAGTGGGCTCGGAGGCCGGCGTCTCCGCCGCCATGAAGAAGGCCGTCGCGGGTGCGGAGCGCGAGCAGCGCGAAGGGGCCTGCGGAAAGTGGGTGGCGCACTGGAAGATGGTGCACATCATCCGCCCGGTCTGGGAAAAGGCCGGAGAAGCCAATCAGATGGGACGCAAGTTCCCGCCGCTCACCTATACCAGTGCCGACGCGGACGGTCTCATTCTGCTTGAGCCGGCGCCGCGCACCGTTCGCGGCGCGCGCGATCTGCTGAGCGTTGCGGTGCAGTACGGTAACGCCTTCGGCCAGGGCTTGCAGGCCGCGGCGTTGAAGCCGGCGGACTTCTTCGGAAATGAAGACGTGCTGTATCTGATGGAAGACATGGCTACGGGTGAGATTCGCCTCAGTATTCTCTGGGAATGGCTCCACAAGAATGCGACGTTCACCGCGGACGATCCCGAAACCGGAGTCAAGGCGGGCGATCAATTTACGGCAGACTTGTGTAAGCGCCTTCTGGCTGAAGAGTACGAGAAGCTGCGAAAGGCCACCAATCGCGACGTGCACGACGATTCCAAGAACACGACCCTGCCGATCGCGCGCGCAATTGCCGAAACCTATGTCCTGGATGACGTCAAGCTGCCGTGGTTTGTGGATCTGCTGAATATCAATCTGAACAACTACGATTTGACCGAGGCGAAACGCCGCATCCGCCTGCTCGCGGACGCGTTTCGCAAGGATGGAACCAGAATCACGGAGAATCTGGATTTCGACCGCAAGGGCAGCGCGGGCGGGGTGTAGTTCGTTCCGTTCCCGAACCTAGTTCCCGATCTGCAGCCCGCCCATAAGTACGGTGCCCTCGACGATCAGCCGCTTGCTGCTGTCACCGGCCCGCGTATGGTCGTCGACGCCGCCGAGCACCGGAGTGACATGGTTGACGACGGTCCAGTTCGCGGGAACATGAAGTTCGACCGCGCCCATGACAGTGGTGATGTCGATTGTGGCTTCGCTGCCTTGCATCACCGCATCCCGCAGGTCCAGCTTTACCGCGCCGAGGAAGGCGTTCGCTTCGCCGCTGCGAAAGTTCTGCGAATCGTTCTGACGATCGACGGCGCCGAGAACCGCCGTTTCATCAAAGTTCGCATCCGTGATTTTGCCGTGCCGCTCCGATGCGTGTGAACCGGGGCCATTTACAAAGAAAAACACGATCAGTGCGAGAATGATGATTCCGACCACCGGCTCGCTTGAACGAAACTCACGTCTCCTCGGCGGCACCGGTCGCTTTTCTTCTGTGGCCATGGCTCACCTCTACGTAATGACCGAAATGTAGCGGAAACTCCTTCGAGCGGCCACTAAATATCGGCGAGTGGCGGCGGAATACCGGTAAACCGGGGCGTCAAGTCTTTCGTGCAGTATAATTTTCGAAGGATGCATATCGAAGACAAAGTCCTGGATGCGATGGGACGGGCGATGGGGAAGTTCTCCATGTTGCGCCCGGGCGATCGCGTCGCCGTCGGCGTCTCCGGGGGAAAAGACAGCCTCACCCTGCTTCATGCCTTGGTTGCATACAGGAAGCGCGCGCCATTTCCTTATGAAGTGATCGCAGTGACGCTGGAGCAGGGCAAGTTCAAGCTTCCGATTCTTGCCCTGGAAGAGAAGATCCGGGCTCTTGGCGTCGAGTGGATCGTTCGTGAAGATGCCGCAACGCTTCGGCTCATCGCCGACAGCGTCGAGCATGGCTGCAACGTCTGCAGCCGCAACCGGCGCTACAACCTTTATAAGATCGTTTCCGAACTTGGCTGCTCGACTCTCGCGCTCGGCCATACCGCGGATGATTGCGCGGAATCGTTGCTTCGGAACATTCTGTTCAATGGCCGCATTGCCTCATTGCCTCCTGTATCTCAATCTCAGAAGGGAAGTGTGCGGTTGATCCGTCCGCTGGTATACGTTACGGAGGATATGTCGACGGAGTATGCGAAAAGCCGCGGCTTTCTTCCGATCGCGTGCGTCTGCAGTGAAAAAGAAAGTATTCGCCGCGAGATCCGGGCGTTTCTCGACTCGATGAAGTCCCGGCACATCGGGATTTCGGACTCTATCACTGCCGCCCTGGGGAACGTGAATTTGTACACTCTGTTTGGAGAGAAGCCGCCCGCGCTCGAAGCTTTGAGCGATGACGTATGCACGCCATCCGAGTTCTGATCGCCGACGACCATCCTGTTTTCCGCCAGGGTCTGCTTGCCATTCTCAGAAACGAATCCGAGTTCAAGGTCGTCGGCGAAGCCACCGACGGCCGCCAGGCCCTCGAACTGACGAGGAAGCTGAATCCGGACATTCTTCTCCTCGACCTGGTGATGCCGCAGTTGACCGGTCTCGAGACGCTGCGCGAACTTGCCGGAACACCGGCACCGGTACGGACGATCCTGCTGACGGCATCGATCGAGAAAGAACAGATCGCGCAGGCCCTGCAACTGGGGGCCCGCGGCATTCTTTTAAAGGATGCGCCGACGGATGTTCTGCTATCGGGCATTCGCACCGTCATGAGCGGGCAGTTCTGGGTGGGACAGGACAAGGTCACCGATCTGGTCGAAATTCTTCGCAGCTACATGCCCGCCGAGGAACAACCGAAAGCGCCGAAGAAGACATTTGGTCTGACTGCGAGGGAGTTGGACGTCGTCGCCGCCATCGTCTCCGGCTTTACGAACCGCGAAATTGCAGGGAAGTTCTCCATCAGCGAACAGACCGTGAAGCATCATCTGCGCAACATCTTCGACAAGGTGGGCGTTTCAAACCGGCTGGAGCTTGCGCTGTTCGCCATCAACCATCAATTGGTTTCCCCCGTAAACGGATAGAACTTTCGGGCGATTTTCAAAGCCGGCCTCCAGATGCATCCTTACGCCGTGGATTTGCGCTTTGCTTTGAAGTTACCTGTCGAGTTCCGCCGCCTTGGCTCGAAGCGATGGCTGATGGGATACACCGAAGACATGGGCTCCGCCGGCGTTCTGTTCCGCGCCGGCGAGTGGGTGCAACCCGACAGCAAAATCGAAATGGTGTTTCGAATGCCCGCCGCAGACCCGTGCGACCTGGTCTGCAGCGGAATTGTTTTGCGTGTGGACTTACCCCAGCAGGCCGGCCTGCTCCCCACCATCGCCGCAACGATCGAAGACTACAAATTCGTCCGGCACGTGTAGGCGCGGCTTTATCAGGCCAGCACCTACGCCACCCCGCGCTTCGCTTTGATGTCCGCGAGCAGCTTCTCGATCTCGTCGTCCTTGCCGAGCGAGGCGAGCCGTTCTTCGAGATTGTCATTCGCGATTTCCGCCATGGCCTGTCCCATGGCCTCTTCGCCGTGGACTTTGTTCTTCATCCGATCGAAAGTTCCCATCTTGCTTTCATCCGCAGCGGCAAGCCGCGCCTTACTGGCTTTCGTTAACGCCCGTGAGCGGCGGTGTTTCGCAATCAGCAGTTCGCTCTTGGCCTGAGCTTCGCCGAGCTTCTGATCGAGCTTCTTCATTGCCGACCGCAGGTGGTCGACCTGGGCCTTCTGGTGCTCGATTTCCTCTGCGAAGTTCTGCGCCAGGTCGCGATAGCCGACTGCCCGTTCGAGCGCGGCCCGCGCAAGATCTTCCTGCTTCTTGTCGATGGCGAGCTCGGCCTTTCGCATCCATTCGCCATGCTTATCGTCGTTTTCCTTCTGCTTCTTGCGAAGCAGGTGTTCGTCGGCGATTGCAATCGCGACTTGAGTCTTCACCTGGAGCATTTGATTCTGCATATCGAGAATCACCTGCTTCAGCATTTTTTGCGGATCTTCCGCGCGATCGACCAGATCGTTCAGATTCGCCCGGATCAATGCAGATACGCGTTCCAGTAATGCCATGACATGCTCCTTTGCTTATTAACTTTGTCCAGCCGCCGCGCCGGCAGCGTTCCCTGGGGCGTTGCCGTCGGGCTTGGGCGCCTCGCCGATTCCGCGAATCTTCGAAAAGAGTTCAGACATCTGCATGCCGGACAGCGTTTCGAAGAGGGCGGGGATCTGCGCCGCCATGCTGACCATATCGCCGGTGACTTTGTTCATTCCGGCCGAAGTTCCGTTTCCAGTGGAAACAATGGTGATCTTGTCGACGTTCGAAAGCGGAGCGGCAAGCGCCCTCACGATCTCGGGCAGACCGGTGATCAACTTGTCGACAACAGCCGCCTGGTTGTATTCCTGATAGGCCTCGGCCTTGACGTTCATCGCTTTCGCTTCGGCTTCACCTTTCTTGAAGATGATTTCGGCGTCCGCTTCACCCTGCTGGCGCGTCGCAGCGGCATGGCCTTCGGCTTCCATGGTCAAACGCATTTTCTCGGCCGCTGCCAGAGTCTCGATCCGTTGCCTCTCGACCTCGGCCCCCTTCAACACCTGGGCAATCAGTTCCTTTTCATGGCGGAGAATTTCGGCTTCCTGAACCTTGATCTCCTGTTCCTTTTCGATCTGCCGGATCTTCACCGATTCCGCCGTGATCCGCTGCTGCATGATGTTCGTCTGCAGTTCGTAGGCTTTGTCGGCTTGCGCCTGCTGCTTCGTGGTCATTTCTTTGAATGCGGCTTTCTGGACGTCGAGGTCGCGCTGCGCTTCGGCCTGTTTCGCGGCCGAAAGCGTTTCCGCCAATACCCGTTCCTGGTCTGCCTGAGCTTTCGCCACGGCGGCTGCGCGTTGCGCTTCGGCGCGCTTGATTGCTGTATCGCGCTCGGCTTCGGCTGTCGCGACGTCGGCATCGCGTTTGATGCGTGCGATATCGGGCCGGCCCATGTTTGTAATGTATTCGTTTTTGTCGCGGACTTCCTTGATCGTGAACGAGATGACTTCCAGGCCCATCTTGTTCATGTCCTCCGCACAGGTGGACCGCATCCGTTCGCCAACCATCTCGGGCTGTTTGACGATCTCTTCAACCGTCAACTGGCCGATGATTCCGCGGAGGTGTCCTTCCATGACCAGGCGGATCAATCCTTCGCGTTCGGCCGGTCCCTTGGTCAGAAACTGTTCGGCCGCGGTCTGGATCGATTCCGGATCCGATTTCACCTTGATTTGCGCCACCGCTTCGACGGTGACGGCGACGCCTTGCTTCGTATAGAGGTCCTGCTGGGGCGCCACATCAAAGGACATCAGTTCCAACGACAGGCCCCGGCAGATCTGGAGCATTGGAAGGATCACGGTTCCGTGGCCTTTGATGATTCGTGTGCCGCCGAAGCCATAGACAACGAGCGCTTCATGCGGTCCGGCTTTGCGATAAAGCTTCGCCAGCATGGACATCACAAATACCAGGGCCAGCACCATCAGAACACCGATAACCATCACGTTTGCAGTGACGTTCATAAACTCTCCTTTGAATCAGTTAAGTCGTCCCAGCGGCGGACGTAGGCGACGCCTTTGTCATAGCGGGTAACGATGACTTCCGCATCTTTTTCGATTGCGCTGCCGTCATCGCTTCGGGCTGCCGCACTGCGGCGGGCGCCCGCCTGCGAAAATGCAATCTCCCCTATCCCGCTTTCGCGGATGCGGAAGCTGACGCGGCCCAGAACGCCGATCATGTCGTAGTCCGCCGGATCCAGGGGCTTCTCATCGGCGAGCAGTACTTTCGCGAAAAAAACAAATACCACCGCGCCTGCCGCCAGTCCGGAGCCCACCGCGATCATCAGGGCCAGCCACAGCCACAGCCCCGAGAATCTGGTCAGCAGGTATCCGACTCCGCCAAACCACACCAGAAATGCAGTGATGGTCGAGAGGTTGAAGGCCGATATTCCCTTCGAAGCTGCTCCGCCGCCGTGCCCGATATGCAGATGGCCATGCCCGTGCGGCAGGTGCAGGAAGCCACCGAGGACGGAAATCGCGCTCAACGCAAACCCAACGATGAAACAGAAAAGATAAAAATCCGCCCAGTTCATGTTGTCTGCTCCTTCAGAACCTGCAGCAGCCGGTCCGCCAGCCCCGGCGTGTCCAGGATCTCCGCCAGCAGGATGAAGCACTTCCTCGAATCGTCGTGACGCGCGATCTTCAACATCGCGTCGCACAATTCGGGATCCTCCCGGAACGTTTCCGCTCCGTTGATCAGCCAGAGATCCAGGCTCTGCTCCTCGGTCCGCAAGTCCGACATCAACTCCGTATGAAAGCCATCCGGATCATCGACCAGATATCCCGGATGCACCTTGAAGAACGCCGACAACAGCAGCCTCGTGTCGTTCGTCAGATGCCGCCGGCTGCCGCTTTCGATCTGCGACAGATACGACTGGCTGATCGAGCCCCGCCGTTCCTGCTTGATCGCCCGAACGACTTCCTGCTGCGTCATCTCACGGTCCAGGCCGCGAAGGGTGCCCTCCATTTGCCGAAGGTAGCGAAGTTTTTCACCAAGTGTCATATGTCAGATAGCAATATGTATATTGCATATTGCAATACGATGCAAGAAAAAAAGAAAGGAACACAAGAAGCACAAGAAGCACAAGAAGAACGACTCTTTCTTGTGCCTCTTGTGCTTCTTGTGTTCCTTCTTTTCTATTTACCTATACGGGCGGCGTCCTTTTCGTTTTCGGCGCAGATGTGTTCGAACACATCGGTATCGGGAAGGAGTCGTTCGACAAAGCTGATGGTGAATGGTTTGGTGAATACTTTCGGATCGGTAATCGTCACGGTGACTTCCAGGTGACCGAAATCGCGGCGGTGAAACCGCTCCTGGACGCGCATGTCCTCGGAGTGTCCGTGGCCTCGGGCATCCAGCCAGGTATGATCGTTGAAGCCCATGCTGTCTACAATGAGAGTGTCCCCGTCCCATTTGCCGATCGAATAGCCGAGCCAGGCAGAGGCGGGATCGTCGGGAAGTTTGCGGCCGTCCATGAAGATCTGGCGGAAGATCGTTTCCACTTCGTACAGCATCAGGACTTCGCGCGGGGTCTGCACGATCTTGAACGGCTCGGGGAGCAGATCGGCATGAGGTACCCCATCGGGCATGCACTTCAGGCTCGGGCCGATCACTCCCGGTTGCGTGTTCCGCCGCAACATATCCGCGCCTTCCGGCGTGAGCGGCTCCTGGCCGCGTTGAAAGTCCGAAAGAATATCTCGAAAGTATTTTGAGTTTGCGGATTCGCCTAAACCGAACAGTCCGGGACCGCGGGGTTCCGCTTCGACCTGCCAGATTCCCGAAAGATCTGGCTTTCCATCGAGGCGCGGGGCGGGTCCGGTCATATTAACCTTGCCGTCTGGAGTGCGCGGAGCGTCAGGAGTGGGAAAGTCCGGCCACTGCGCTTGAGCCGACAGGCAAGCACCCAGAATTGCGATTCCGATCGAGATAAGACGGCGCATGCTGATCAAAGAACTCCGGCCTGCCGCATTACCTTTTCACACTTCTGTTTGATCTGCGTCGCTACGTCAAAAGGATCGCCCTGCGTCAGCTCTGCGAGGAAGAGTTCGACCGATAAAGCTCCACGGTACTGCTTTTCCGAAAGCTTCTTGAGTATTGCAACGATGGGAGCCTTGCCGTCTCCGGGGATGACTCTTCCATTGTTGTCGATGATTTCGCGCGGCGTATCCAGAATGTCTTGAAAGTGGACGTGGGCGAGTTCGCCGGGCTGGATGGTATCGAGGTCTTCGAACTTGCTCATCCCCGACCAGAAGTGGAAAAAGTCCAGCATCGGCCGCACGTTGGGATGATTGGCTTCGCGGATCATCTTCAGCGACGTGCTGAGAGTCGCGATGTGCGTGGAGGTGCGGGCAAACTCGATCATCGCCGTGAGGTTGTACTGTTTCGCGATTTCGCCTGCTTCGCGGATGCAATCCGGGGTCGCTTTAAAATCCTCGGTGGTCACTTTCCGGTTCGTCACAGACGGGCAGTAGATCTTCTGCAAGCCGATCGTCGAGAACTGCTCGCAGCGTTTCTTCCAGGTTTCCAGAGAAGCCGCTCGCGCGGGTCCCGGTACCCATAAGTCCGGGAGGACCGCAGCCGACGAGACCGCTGTCAGCCCGAGATCCGTCACAACCTGTTTGGCGGTAGCGAGGCTGTCCGTTTTCAGAAAGCCGTCGAGCATGGTGTCCGTCAGTTCAACGTACTTGATGCCGGCCTTTGCCCAACCCTCGAGAGACTTTCGATATCCCGCCGATCGAGACGTATTCTGGTGAATGGAGAGCAGCATTTTGCCGGAGGGCGCGGTTTGTCCCAGTGCCGCCAGCGGTATCGCAAGTGGAGCCATGAGCATTTTTCTTCTGGAAATCATGCGCGGCAATATACCATCCTGCAAAATCTATGCACATGATTATTGTTCGTCTCGAGGTAAAGACCGAACGCGTCGACGAGTTTCTGAAACTGGTGTCGTTCAACGCGGCAGAATCGAGGAAAGAGCCTGGCAATCTGCGGTTTGATGTTGTTCGTTCCGTCGACAGTCCCACGCTGTTTCGCCTCTATGAGGTGTATCGGGATGACGCCGGGGTGAAAGCTCATCAGGCCACGGCGCACTATGCGAAATGGCGCGCGGAGATCGAAGGATTGCTTGTAACGCCTCGCGTGAGTGAACGTTTTATCAGCGTTCTGCCTGAACCCTATTCCTGATGGCGTTCACGCTTCGCGTTCCGCAAGAGGTTCATTTCGGCAAAGGCGAAGTCTGCAAACTGCCGGAGATCGTTGCGCGTTTCGGCAGGCGCGCATTCGTTGTGACGGGAGCCAGGCCGGCGCCTGTTGCACTTGGCGATTCGGTTCGCTGGGTGGTGCACGGCGAACCGGAAATTGCGACCGCCGACGAAGGCGCGAAGATTTGCCGCGAATCCGGTTGCGATGTGGTGGTCGCCATCGGCGGCGGAAGTGTCCTGGACACGGCGAAGGCCGCCGCAGCTCTCGCGGCGAACGGCGGTGAGGCGTTGGATTATCTCGAAGGCGTCGGGCGCGGCCGCGTTCTCGAACGTCCGTCGCTGCCTTTCATTGCGGTTCCGACGACGGCCGGCAGCGGTTCCGAAGCGACTCGCAATGCCGTTCTTCGCGTTCCGGACCTGAAGGTGAAGCGCAGCCTGCGCAGCGAATACATGGTTCCACGCGTGGCGCTCATCGATCCGCAGCTTTCGGAAAGCTGTCCGCTTCCCGTGGCTGCTTCAGCCGGGCTGGACGCACTGACCCATTTGATCGAAGCCTATGTGTC
Source organism: Terriglobia bacterium (assembly GCA_036496425.1). NCBI lineage: Bacteria > Pseudomonadati > Acidobacteriota > Terriglobia > Terriglobia bacterium. The sequence goes on from DASXLG010000198.1 coordinate 41,459, forward strand.
GATCGGCGCGCAGCCGACCACCGATGCGCTGGCGCTCCAGGGAATCGTGCTGGCAGCGAAGGGGCTCACCGGTCTGTCCCGAGGGAACCCCGATGTTGAAGCGATGACCCTGGCCAGCTTCTGGGGCGGAATCGTTCTCGCCAATGCCGGCCTCGGCGCCGTACATGGTCTCGTGGCTCCGCTTGGCGGCCGCTTTTCCGTTCCGCACGGCATGGGTTGCGCGTGCCTTCTCACTGCAACGATGCGGACAAACATCCAGGCGCTCCGCGAGCGGTTGCCCGATAGTCCCGCGCTGGCCCGTTATGACGAGATTACTGCAGCGCTGCGGGATGTCCCGGATCTGGGCCGCCTCCGCGCCGACCTCGGCGTGCCGTCACTGGCAGCCTTCGGACTCTCGCAAGATCAGTTTTCCGCTGTGATTGCCGGTTCCCGGGCGGGCAGCATGAATTTCAATCCCATCACGCTTACCGATGCGGAGTTGGAACGGATACTGAAGGATTCGTTATAGAACTGGTGCTTGGACGCGTCCCAGGAGATTGTCGCGCGACGACAAAGTGCTTGGACGTGTCCCAGGAGATTGTCGCGGGGCGACAAAGTGCTTGGACGTGTCCAAGGAGATTGTCGCGGGACGACAAAGTGCTTGGACGCGTCCCAGGAGATTGTCGCGGGACGACAAAGTGCTTGGACGCGGCCCAGGAGATTGTCGCGAGACGACAAAGTGCTTGGACGCGTCCCAGGAGATTGTCGTGAGACGACAAAGTGCTTGGACGCGGCCCAGGAGATTGTCGCGGGACGACAAAGTGCTTGGACGCGGCCCAGGAGATTGTCGCGGGACGACAAAGTGCTTGGATGCGGCCCAGGAGATTGTCGCGGGACGACAAAATGCTTGGACGCGTCCCAGGACTTTGTCGTCCCGCGACAAAGTGCTTGGCCCTTCTGCCTTCCAAAGTCGGCTCGCCAGGTATATTTAACAATCACTTGCGGCTTTCGAAAAAAATCTTTGCCACCTGTGACAAACAGGGGGGTCCGAAACGTTGTACCTGATGAAGGGCAGATGAGCACCGGAATGGATGGAGAGGAAACAAAGGATGGCCGTGGCGGACGAACAACCGAGGACGTGTTCGTCGAGCACTACGATTTCATGTTTCGCGCGGCCCGGAAATCTCTCAGGAACACGGAAGATGCCCAGGATGTGATTCAAAACTTGTACTTAAAGCTCATCGATTCCAAGCTTCCGCCGGATGTCTGGAGGGACCCGAAGGGCTACCTCTACAGGACCGTGATCAATGCGTGTCATGACTGGAGACGGACGCGGAAAAGCCGCAGGGAAAACCGGGGAGTCGAGCAGCTCGAAATCCGGGAGCCCCGCAGCGAGCAGGCGAACCAGAATGCGGTCCACGAGGTGGAGCATCTGATGGGCAATCTGGATCGAGGTGTCGCCGATATCGTCAGGCTTCACGCGGAAGGCGGTATGAGCGACGCGGAAATTGCGGTCATGGTGGGCGGCTCCCGTTCGAAGATCGCCATGATTTTGAGCCGGGCGCGGGACAAGTTGAGAAAGTTAAGAGGCGGCAGGAAGGAGAAACATGTTCGGTTGGAAAAAGAGTAGAGAGTTCGATGAAATCCTGAGGAGATATTTTCCGCGCTCCAAGAGCGATGAAGTCGTTGCGGCGCGCGACCGTTTCCTGTTGCTGGTGAAACAGCGGCGTACCTTGCAGGAGGCTCTGGATAATTTCACCAGTTCCAAGCTCGTGCCCGACGTCACGAAGTTCGTAGCGCTCGCGCATGTCGATCAACTCGTCCTGACGGCGGTTTATCTGTTTCATGGAGAGGGCACCAGCCTGGGGATTGACGAGAAGGTCAGCGATCTGACCTCCCACGTCGTCGATACCGGAGCGGTCTTTATATCCCTCGACCGTCTGGAGCGCGGACAGCTGATTTCGTCGAGGCCGGTGCAAATGGAAGGCTATGACGAGCCCCAGTTGGTCTTCAGCATCACGGCAGAAGGCAAACGTATGCTGAGTTCAGTAAAAACCGGAGCCAGGCGCCTGGTCGAAGCACTCGCGGATTTTGAATAGCAAAAAAGTTTGAAGGGCCGTGACAAACAGGGGGGTGAAGCGCATGTTCAGTTCTCCGTGGGGCGCTGGACGGAGTCAATCACGATTACTTCAACGGGACCTTTGGTGGATTCCAGTCGCAAGCCCAATTGTTCCTGTATCGCTGTCGTCAGGGTTGGCCCTTCGCTGTCCGGTGCCGGGGGGCCTCCTGGTGTGGCTTGCAGGTTATCGGGTATCCATTCCAGCTTGATGTCATACAGACCCGTAAGATTGGTTTTATCAATGATGGGTCTATTCATCATGCCGATCAGCTGGTTTATCAAGGCGGATAAAGCGATGGCCTTTCCCTCGAACTTCCTGCCACCCGGAACCGTACCAAAACCGCCAATACTGTACATGCCCCTTATCATTTCCGGTAAGCCATTCGGCTGGCGTCGAATTGGGGCTGATGGATCGCGTGGAAGAATGGGGCCTTGATTCTCCGAAAGAGTGAGCTTTGGGCCGCCCTTGGCCACTACAAGTTCATAAACTGGAAGCTGTCTTGTCTCTTGATGCAACTTCAGTTGGAAACGGTCTTCCAGGAGGGACTGGAGCATGAGATCCATCACATCCGGCTTGTTCAGGTCTCGTTGCGTGGAGCGGGCCGGAACTCTGCCCTCGGGCGCTTTTGCTTGAATCTCCCACAAGTCTGTGCCGACCCAGGCCGGTCCACCGAGCACCTGAAAACCCCTTATTCGGTGTGAAAGTGCAATCAATGCCTTCAGCGGTTGGCCCGCAGCGACATACTCGCCGCCAGGGGACGTATTTACCGGCCCTCGCGCGGTGGTGGGCTTAATGCTTGCCACTTCAAATGACGGCTTCGGCCAGGGCGCTGGCGTCTGTGCCACCGCCGCTATAGCGGCCATTAAGAATGCGACTATCACCGCAATCCATCTCATGCTGTGCTCCAACGGAATACTGACCAAGAGTCTGCCGCGGGAAGGCGTGTGGTGGGAAGTAAAAAGCATTCGTAGAGGAAGGTGAGATAATTTCACGCGTGAACCGTCACCGAAACTTCCCAGGACAGCACGTAGCGGCTGTACCAGTCGATGACCGCCACCAAGTAGACGAAGCCGCCACGCAGCCGAATATACGTTATGTCTGTGCTCCAGACCTGATTGGGCCGTTCGATTTTCACGCCACGCAACAGGTACGGATAGATCCGGTGTCCTGGATGTGCTGTCGATACCGCGGCTTCGGATAGATCGCCTCCAAGCCCATGAGTCGCATCAGCCGTTGCACTCGCTTGCGATTGACCATCCCGCCCTGCTTGCCCAGTTCGAACGTCATCCGCCGGCTGCCGTAGAACGCGTCTTCGTATACTGCTCGTCGATCCGCCGCATCAACTCTAAATCCTCGGCGCTTTCGCCCAAGGATTTGTAGTACAAGCTGGATCGCGCCAGCCCCGCCAAATCGCACTGCTCGACGATGCTCAATTCCTGGTGATTTGGTTCGATCCATTGCCGCTTCTCCTCTATCGCCGCAAGATCCCCGACTTTTTTTGCAACCAAATTGCACCTGCAACTTTCCGATCTGCCGGTAGAGTTCGTCCTTCTCCTGTTCATCTGCCACGTCGCGCCGTTCGCGAGCTCCAGAAAAAAGATCCTCGGCCGCCTCCTGCAAGTGTTTCTTCCAAGTTGTAATTTGATTTGGATGAACGCCGTGAGCCGTCGCCAACTCCTGAACCGTCCGCTGACCTTTGATCGCCTCCACCGCGATCTTCGCCTTGAACGCTCCGGTGTACTGCTTCCGCTGTCTTCCCATGCTCTCTCCTTAGAGCAGCGGAAATCCACCTTAGGTTCCTGTCCAGTTTTTGGGGTCCACTTCATCCAGCAAGGGAAGAAAGAACCTTTCCCTCTGGATTGATTCGAATTACTGCAAACGGCGCGGGATTAGCAGGGACACGGTTGCAGATGTGGTGAAGCAGGCGTTGAGGGCGCTGCACGCTGTATAATGCGCGCGGAGTACTGCAGCCGGAAGGAATAAATATTCTGCATGAGTTGCCGAGACTTCTCTGACCTTTTCGAGCGTGTCGCAGAGAAAAGACATCGCGGATCTTATTGAAATAATCATTCAACCCACGTTAACTCCAGTTCGCCTGAAACACTAAACGCAAGAAGGACCGAAGAAGGTCCGCCAACCAACGTTTGAGGGAGGATGTCTTTAGGGTCTTCGCTTTTTACTTCCCACCACGCGCCCTCTGGCTGCCGCAGACATTGACGTCCGCACAAAATGCAAGGTACGCTGCCTGAATTCATTAGGGCGGTCGAGATTACAGAATATATGCGTGGCGGCGGTAAGCTGAAATCACGCGGTAATTCGACGGAATGAACAGGCCCGCACCGAAGCACGTCTTGACTCGGCAACGTCCAAGCGCGCGGGAAAAAGTATAGAGGATGTTGAAGTAATGAGCGAAATGCCGCAAGCTTCGGAGATTCATAGTTCCGTTGAGGCGAGTCCCGCTGCCACAGGGCCGGCCGGTCCGCTCTTCGAGGGGCAGGTCGGCGCATATTATCTTCTTTCCATGCTTGCCGGGGGGGAGCCGCGAGGGTTGCCAGGCACAACCGTGACCGGGATCGAATTCCAGCGGGCTTCCGAGCGCCCCCTTGACGACGTGATCGTCCACGCGACCGATGCACAAGCCAATCCAGCCGTGCTTGAAGTACAAGTCAAGAGAACCATCGATTTCACCGCGAGCGACTCTGTCTTCCGGGCACTTGTCGCTCAAGTCGCAAGGGCCGCGGCCAAGCCGGAATTTGACACGCAGCATTACGAGCTTGCCGTCGCAACGGAACGGACGTCAACGAAGATCGAACGCAGCTACCAGGAAGTGCTGTCATGGGTGCGGGAACTTGGTTCAGCAGAGACGTTTTTCAAGCGTCTCAACCAGAAACGACTTGCCAACAGCGACATGCGCAAGTTCGTTGAGAATTTCCGCGCGAACCTGAAACTGGCAGGCTCGCCGCACGACGACGCAGCCGTCTGGCGCATTCTGCGACGTTTCCAAATCCTTGTGTTCGATTTCAATCAGGAAGGGTCAGCAACGGAAATTCTTGTACGCGTGCGTTGCGGCGTGTTGTTGGCTCCGGAGGAGGCCGGCAAAGCCGGCGCTTTTTGGCAGACGCTCGTCGGTTTGACTCTAGAAAGCGCCTCGAAAGGCGGCGAAAAGACAAGGACGCAGGTTCGCGAAACGCTGGTAAACGAATATCACTACGGGTTTGCCGGAGAGAGCAGCTTCACAACGCCCGCGCCGCACTTCAGGAAGCGTCCTCGGGCGCTTTGCAGGATATATCCAGCCAGGTAGGTTCCGTCCACCTTGACCGTGCCGCATATGTTGCGAAAGTCCAAGCAGCGATGGACATGGGCCGCTACGTCGAGATCAGGGGCGCATCCGGCGTCGGCAAGTCAGCCGTGCTGAAACATGTGGTGGAACAGATCAGCAATGAGGCGCGCGCCGTCGTCCTGAGCCC
>DASXLG010000199.1 GCA_036496425.1 Terriglobia bacterium
ACAATCCACCAATCGAGGCTTCCGATGGAATAATACGGAATCGGATTGGTGGAATCGAGCTGGGCATACTTCAAGTAGTACTCGTGGGCTTTCTTGAAGTCATTGGTGTTCTGGTAAATGCCTGCGAGGCCGGCGACTGCATTGACATTGCTGGAATCGTGCTTGAGAACGTCCTCGAATGTCTGGATCGCCAGTTTGGCATTTCGATCGTTGTCTTCACCCCGGCCGCCTGGAACGAACTGCTGAGAGTAGGCGGTGCCGAGGTAGAGTTCGGCCGATGTGAGATCGGGGTCCAGTTCGATAGCTTTCTTGAAATAGTCCACCGATTTTTCATAGTGGGTATCCTTGAAAGCCTGGACTCCCTTATTCAGGTTGTCCCGCGCCTGCAACTTCGCGCAGCTGGACACGGCGAGAGCGAGGAGCGCCAGGAAGAGGAGCGTGATTTTTGTGTGTCTCATACGCCTTCCTATTTACCACCGGCCTTGATCTGCTCCGTCATCAGCCCGACCTTGTCGATGCCGGCTCCTTTCGCGACGTCGATTACTTCGGCGACGTCTTTGAAGAGGAGATCGGGATCCGCGTTAACGAAGGCCGTGCGGTCGACGCGGGTCTTGAAGATGTCCTGGAGTTGTTCACCCAGGTAGCGCAGTTCAACCACATCCTGATTGATTTTGATCGTACCCGTCTTGTCGATCGAGACAACGATGGTCTTGTTGATCGCATCCGGTGGCGGCGGCGGACTCCCCGGCGGCGGCGGTTGCGGAACCGCCGCGTCGAGGCCCTTCGGCGTCAACGGCGTGATTGTCATGAAGATCACGAGCAGGACGAGCAGGATATCGATGAACGGTGTAACGTTGATATCCGCCTTGGCTGAGATCTTCTTTCTGCCTTTTTTCATTGCTGGTTTCTCCTACTTGCGGGTCTGATCGTCCACGCGGTCGGTCAGCAATCCAACTTGATCGACGCCGGCATTCCGGATGTTATCGACAACCTGGACCACATCTCCATACTTCGCCCGGCTGTCACTCTTGACGAAAACTTTCTTTTCCAGCTTGGTCGCCAACAGGTCATTCACCTTTGCCGCGAGGTCGTCAGGGTTAACCTTGTCTTGTCCAAGATAGAACTTTCCGTCGCGTGTGATGGCGATGATGACGGAGTCGTCCCGATCGGCTTCCTTCATGTCCACTGGGTTTCTTGTTTTGGCGAGCTCGACTTGCTGGCCCTTCTGCAACATGGGAGTGACGACCATGAAAATGATCAGAAGGACAAGCATGACGTCCGCCATCGGCGTGACGTTGATATCGGAGGTTACTTCTCCTCTACCACCGCCTGATCCCATTCCCATAAGTTACTTCCTTCCCGCGTGCTGCTTGATGAAGTAGTCGATCAGCTCGGAAGACGAGTTCGTCATTTCAATGCCGAACGCTTCGACCTTGTTGGTAAACCAGTTGTACGCCCACACCGCAGGCACCGCGACGAAGAGACCGAAAGCGGTGGTAACCAGCGCTTCGGAGATACCGCCCGCGACAGCCGACAGACCGGCGGTCTTTTCAGACGACATGCCTTTGAAGGCGTTGATGATGCCGACGGTCGTTCCGAACAGGCCGACGAAGGGAGCGGTTGCACCGATCGTCGCAAGACCGGACAGACCACGCTTCAACTCGGCGTTGACGATCGCTTCAGCACGCTCGCAGGCGCGGCGTGAAGATTCGATCTGTTCGCCGGCGATTTCGCGGGACACCGCGTGGGCGCGGAATTCCTGGAGACCGGCTTCCACAACCTTTGCCAGATGGCTGCGTTTGTTCTGTTCGGCAACGCTGATGGCTTCTTCGATCTTTCCTTCTTTCAGGCAACCGGCAACCGCGGGAGCGAACTCACGCGACTGTTTACGTGCCTGGCTGAAGGCGATGTAACGGTCGATCATGACGCCGATGGACCAGGCAGACATGATGGCAAGCAGAACGACGACGCCTCTTGCAGGCGCCCCCATATTGGACCACATGGTTCGCAGATCGAAGCCGACCTCCTGCTGGAGCAGCATCATCGCAAATAAATTGAGCTTAACGAGAAGCATAGAATCAAAATCCTCCTGAACCCTGTCTTAGCAAGGCATAAATTTGATGTCGAAAAGTCTTTGACGCAGGGAATTTAAATTCCCCGCGTCCACATCCGCTCTATTGTGCGAACGCGAAATTCACAGTAATCGTGGTGATGACAGGCACAGGCTCGTTATTCAACATGGTGGGCTTGTAGCGCCACTGCTTGACAGCATCGATTGCTGCTTGAATCAACAACGGGTGACCGGTAATCACTTTAAGGTTGTCGATCGTTCCTTCTTTGCTGATTTCAGCTTCAAGAACGACGACTCCCTGTATACGCGCTTGCTTCGCCAGTGGGGGATACACGGGACTCGGATGCACGAGCAATCCCGCAGCGATAACGTTTCCACCAACGCGGACGCGTTGCGGTGGTGGTGGTGGTGGCGGGGGCGGTGGTGGCGGCGGCGGCGGCGCAGCTTGTTCCTGAGCCTTCAGCACGCCTCCGAGAACACCCGATAGCACGCCGGAAGCCGTACCTCCGACTACACCAGGGCCGCTGGATGCCGGAGCCGACTCGACGATGTGCGCGATATCTTTCGGAATTTCCGTGGGCTGAATAATCGCTCCGGTCTCAATCACAACCTGCTTGACAACCTGCGGCTGAGCCGGGGCGAGTGCTGCCGGCGGCGGGGGCGGTGGTGGCGGCGGAGGTGGCGGCAACATCAAAAGTGTCATCAGTGTTTGCTTCGGCAACTCCGAATAGGAAATGAGCGGGATCAGAACAAGGACCGTGATCAACAGGACGTGAATTACTGTCGAGATCAGTACCGTACTGCCCTTCCTGGTCTTTATCTGTCCGTTGGACTCAATTAAGGAATCCTCGAACATACAACCTCCATTTTCTTAACTCCTGAAACTCTTCCGCTCTTTTTCAACGCTACGAACGCCTTAAGCGACCCAGCTGAGGCAGTTTTCTGTAACAGGATCGCCACTTATATCAATGGCTGACCTATACTGTCAACCGGCCTTTAGTGCTATTTACGCCCGCTTCGGCTTCGGGGTCTTCGTTACCGGCTTTGCAACCGATTTCGTCACTGCGGGACGGGGCGGCGCCGCGATCTGAGGCACCGATCTCCCCCGGATATTCGTGTATACCAGCACCAGCGGAGCGGCAATGGCTACCGACGAATACGTTCCTACCAGAATTCCAACGACCATCGCGAACGCAAAATAACTGATGATCTCGCCGCCAAAAATGAACAGCGCCACAACCGTGATAAACGTCAGCCCTGAAGACAGAATCGTCCGGCTCAACGTCTGGTTGATACTGTCATTCATGATCGTCTGAAGATCGTCGCGGCGCCGCAGCTTCAGATTTTCGCGAATACGATCGAAAACCACGATCGTGTCGTTCATCGAATAACCAACCAGTGTCAGCAACGCCGCGATCACCGTCAGGTTGATCTGCTCCTTGAAAATCGAGAACAACCCCAGCGTCACCAGCGTGTCGTGAAACACCGCAAAAACGGCGGCCGCGCCATAAATCCACTCAAACCGGAACGCGATGTAGATCAGCATGCCGCCCAACGCATACAACGTCGCAAAAACAGCCTGCCGCTTCAAATCGTCGCCGACCTGCGGACCGATCGACGTCGCGCTCAAAATCTCGAACTGGCCCTGGAAGCCCTTGCTCAACGCGCCCAGAATCGTTTCTCGGCCTGCGGCGGCGTTTTCCGCACTGGCGCCTTGGTACTCGATCAGAACTTCGTTGGTTCCAACACTCTCCTGAAGCCGGCTGTCCGCCCCATTGTCGTGGAGATCCTGGCGGATCTTTTCAATATCCGGCTTCTGATTGAACCGGACCTTAATTTCCGTGCCGCCCTTGAAATCGACGCCGTACTCAAAACCTCTCCTGTACACCAGCGAAATGAGCCCAAGGAGCATGACGGAGCCCGAAATCGCCAGGAACAACTTGCGTTTGCCGAGCCAGTCGATCTTACTGCCGTGAAAAATTTCAATCATTCGAACGTACCTTTAGACACCACGGTGTCTTCGTTTGTTCCAAATTCTTAAATGCTGATCGTCTCCACTCGCTGTTTCCGGTTCAGTACCCACTCAAAGAGCGTCCTCGAGACAAAAACCGCCGTAAACATGTTGGAAACGAGACCGATAACCAGCGTTACCGCAAAGCCCTTGACTGGCCCTGTCCCGAAAAGGAACAGGAACGTGGCCGAAATGAGGGCCGCCAGATGCGTATCCACCAGCGTGATAAATACACGGCTGAAACTGGTCGCGACAGCCGAAACGGCCGTCTTACCCGCCCTCAATTCCTCACGAATGCGCTCGAAAATCAGCACATTGGAATCGATACCCACACCGATCGTCAGAATGACGCCGGCAATTCCCGGAAGTGTCAGCGCGGCGCCGAAGTAAGCCATGGCGCCGAACAGGACAATGAGGTTCAACACCATGGCGACGGTGGCGTTGACTCCCGAAAGCCGGTAGTAAAAGAGCATGAAAATCACAACGGATACCAGAGCCACCAGCGCCGCGAGAAAGCCCGCCTTGATGGAGTCGGCTCCGAGGGATGGCCCCACAACTTCTTCATCGAGATACTTGATCGAGGCGGGCAAGGCGCCCGATCGCAGAACAAGCGCCAGATCCTGCGCGGCCTGTGGCGAGAAACCGCCGGCGCCTCCGGTGATCTGTCCGGAATCCGAAATGCGCCCATTGATGCGGGGAGCGGACTGAATCTTGTTATCCAGCACAATCGCCAGCATCTTGCCAATGTTCTGTTCCGTGAGGGTCCCCATACGCGAAGCACCGTCGGCGTTGAGGTTGAAACTGACGGCGGGGTGGCCGGTCTCATCGCGGGAAGTATACGCGCCCTTCAAGTCACGACCGGAAACCGCGGCGACCTGCTGTACCACGTAATACGTGCCTTCCGTCGATGAGCCCTTTTCCACAGAGGGAAGCACTTCCAGGTTCCCCGGGACAACACCCCCGTAATTCTGCGCTGCGGCAGCCTGAGTCGGAAACGGACCGCTATCAACCAGCTTCAGCGCCAATTGCGCAGTCGACTGCATGACATTCTTCACGCGAGCGGGATCCGTCACGTCCGGCAGCTGGACCAATATCTCGCCTTTTTGGGTCTCCCCATGCTTCTGAATGACAATTTCGCCGACGCCGAGCGCGTCCACACGGTTCCGAATCGTCTGGATCGCCTGATCGACAGCCTGGCTGCGATAATCCGCTTCCTGGTTGGCTTTCAGCCGGACAGTATACGTATTGGGCACCTCGCCGGCGGTCGAGACCAGGTCCCACTCGCTGAAGCGGTCGTTTAAGATGCTCCGGAAATCTCCATCCTTACTGGGATCAACACCGACAGCCTGGAAGGTATCGACCTGCGTACGCACGACCTGGCGGACGGGAATGTTCTGCTTGTTCAATTCCTGCCGGAGCCCTTCAATGGTCTGATCGGTTTCGCCCCGGATCGCATCGTCCGTCACGACCTGCAGCACCAGCTGCGTGCCGCCACGAAGATCCAGTCCCAGGTGTACCTTCTGCTTCATCTTGGCCAGGGTAGGAGGAAATCCTGCAAACAGTGCAATCGCCACGATCGTCACGCCGAGCGTGAGCAACAAACGCGTTCGAACTCTATTAGTCATATGGTTTCCCGGGAATTACTCTTGTTCTGATCCCTGCAACGCCGTCACCGCGTTCCGGGACAGCTCGATTTTGACGTTTTCCGCAATTCTGAGCTGAATTCGATCGTCTTTGAATCCCACTATCGTACCGTAAATCCCACCGGAAGTGACGACCTTATCGCCCACCTTCAGATGATCCAGCATGTCCTGTAACTTCTTCTGCCGGCGGCGGGCGGGAAGGAAAACGATCAGGTAGAAGATGCCTAGGATGAAGATTAACGGTAAGAATTGAATAATGCTGCTGGGCGTCTGGGCCTGCTGCTGAAGAAACACCTAATGAGCCCCCGTTCTCCTTGTCTCGGTGAGGAATTCGTCAAAACGGTGAAACTCGATAAACTGCCTGATTCTGCGGATTGTGTCAAGGTAGAAGTGCAAGTTATGAATAGTATTTAACACTGAAGAAAGGATCTCGTTGGCGATAAAAAGGTGCCTCAAATACGCCCGCGAATAGGTCCGGCACACCGGACAACCGCAGGAGGCATCGATCGGCTCCGGATCCTTCTTATACTTCGCGTTTTTGATCACGATATGTCCCTCTCTGGTAAACAGCCACCCGTTCCGGGCATGTCGCGTCGGCATGACGCAATCGAACATATCGATGCCGAGCGCGACCGCCTCGACAAGGTCGCCGGGAGTCCCGACGCCCATCAGATAGCGCGGCTTCTCCTCCGGTAAGTACGGTTCGACCCGCTCGAGAATTTCATACATCAACGGTTTTGGCTCGCCAACAGCGAGGCCGCCGAGCGCATAGCCGGGAAAGTCCATGGTGACGAGCCGCTCCGCACTCGCCTGGCGCAAATCAGGGTAGATGCTTCCCTGAACAATGCCGAAAAGCGCATTGTCCGAAGGTCCACGCGCGCTCCAGTGCCGGTAACATCGCTCGGCCCAGGCCAGCGATCGCTTCATCGAGCGGTCGGCGTCGAGATGACTGGCAGGGTAGGCCAGGCAGTCGTCGAGGATCATGATGATGTCGGCGTCGAGGGCGGTCTGAACATCGACCGCAATTTCCGGGCTCAGGAAGTGCGAACTGCCGTCCAGGTGGGACTGAAACCGGACTCCGTCCTCACTGATCTCCCGCAGCGAGGAAAGGCTGAATACCTGGTAACCGCCGCTGTCGGTCAATATCGGCCGATCCCAGCCCATGAACCGGTGCAATCCTCCGAGACCGGCCACGGTTTCATGTCCGGGTCTCAGGAAAAGATGGTACGAATTGCACAACAGAATCTCGACCCCCAGTGCCCGAAGCTGATCCGGTGTCATGGCCTTCACAGTGGCCTGAGTTCCGACCGGCATGAAAATCGGTGTCTCGATGACGCCATGGGCGGTGTGCAGCCGGCCGCGGCGGGCACGGGTGTTCGTATCCTTCGTAATCAGTTCGAATTTCATTCGACCAGATGACATGCGGCATTCCGCCCGTCTTCCAGGCGGCGGAGCGGTGGTTCTTCGGTCTTGCATCGATCGACGGCGACGGGACACCGGGTATGGAAACGGCAGCCCGCGGGCGGATTAATCGGGGTCGGAACATCCCCTCCCAGGATGACGCGCTGTTTCTTTGCCGCCGGGTCGGGCACCGGCACAGCTTTCAGCAGAGCCCGGGTATACGGATGTTTCGGATCGGAACATATTTGAAAGCTGGTTCCGACTTCAACAATCTTGCCCAGATACATGACCCCGATCCGCGTCGATATGTGTTCAATCACCGGAATAGCGTGCGAGATAAAAAGATAAGTAATCCCGAGTTGCTCCTGAAGATCCGATAGCAGGTTGATGATCTGCGCCTGAATCGAAACATCCAGGGCGGAAACCGGCTCGTCTGCGACGATCAGCTTCGGCCTCAGGGCAAGAGACCGCGCAATGCCGATCCGCTGCCTCTGGCCGCCGCTGAATTCGTGCGGATACCGGTTCATCACGCCCGAATCGAGGCCCACCGTTTTGAGCAGGTCCGCAACGCGCGCCTCGCGCTCCGAGCCTGACGCAATATGGTGAATTGCGAAAGGTTCCCCGACAATCGACCGGATGGTCATGCGGGGATTCAGCGACGCATACGGATCCTGGAAAATGAGCTGCATATCGCGCCTCTTGCGCCGCAGTTCCTGCGATCCGAGGGACATCAAGTCCGTCCCGTCAAATCGGATCGTCCCCCCATCCGGCTCAATCAGGCGCAAGATGGCCCGGCCGGCCGTTGTTTTACCGCAGCCGGATTCGCCGACCAGACCGAACGTCTCACCCCTCTTGATGCTGAGACTGATATCGTCGACCGCCTTGACATGAGCCGCGACTCGGGAAAAGACGCCTCGATGAATCGGAAAATACTTTTTGAGGTTCTGGACGGACAGAAGAGGCTCGGCGAGCTCAGGCATGAATGCAGCGAACCTCATGGATATGGTCTTTGCTGCCGGGAGCCGGCTCTAGAGGGATCGGGGAGAGCGTGCACTCGACCGTACGCTTGTAGCAACGGGGAGCAAAAGAACATCCGGACGGCAGATGCAACAAGTCCGGCACCATTCCGTCGATAGCGTACAGCCGGCCCCTGTTCTCCGTCCCGCCGGCCGGCGCGCCCAGGCGGGGAATCGACCGCAGTAACCCTTCGGTATATGGGTGTTTCGGATTGTGGAAAACATCCACTGCGGGCCCGATTTCCACAATCTTCCCCGCATACATCACAGCCACGGTCTCGGCGACTTCCGCGATCACGCCCAGATCATGC